>NZ_SOKV02000040.1:0-26876 GCF_004407025.1 Paracoccus sp. DMF | reverse complement strand
GATAAAGGCTTCCTCAGTGGTCATTCTCATGGCTGTTTCCTCGTCCTTCAGGCAGCTTTGTCGATACCGGCGCGGGGTCCCGCGCCGGCTTCGGCGCGACGGTCATCAAGGACCATGCGCGCCAGCTTGGCGCCGATCATCATCGCGGGCGCATTGGTGTTGCCCGAGACGATCTCGGGCATGATCGAGCAATCGGCCACCCGCAGGCCGCGGATGCCGCGCACCCGCAGGCGCGGGTCCACCACGGCGCGCGCGTCCGCGCCCATGCGGCAGGTGCCGGTCGGGTGGTAGATCGTGGTCGAGTTCATCCGCGCCCAGGCCAGCACCTCGTCATGGCCCTGCACGTCGGCGGCCGGCCGGAACTCCTCGGAGATGGCGGATTTCAGCGGCTCGGTGCGCGCGAACTTGCGGGCGATCTCGATGCCGGCGACCAAGGTGTCGCGGTCGGTCTGGGTGGCCAGGTAGTTCGGCTCGATCAGCGGCGCGACCAGCGGATCGGCCGAGCGCAGCGTGATGGTGCCGCGGCTTTCCGGGCGCAGCTGGCAGACCGATTGCGTGAAGGCCGAGAAGGGGTGCACCCCTTCGCCGGGGCTGTCGGCCGACCAGGGCTGGATGTGGAACTGGATGTCGGGCGTCGCGAGGCCGGGCCGGGTGCGCAGGAAGCCGAAGACCAGGCTGGCCGCCATGGTCATCGGACCGCTGCGGAACAGCGCGTATTCCAGCCCGATCCGCGCCTTGTTCATCAGGCTGCGCACCTCGTCATTCAGCGTCCCCTCGCGGCATTTGAACACCAGCCGGGCCTGGAGATGGTCCTGCAGGTTGCGGCCGACCTCGGGTGCGTCCTGGGCGACCGCGATGCCGTGGTCGCGCAGATGCGCGGCATCGCCCACGCCCGAGAGCATCAGGATCTGCGGCGAGCCGATGGCGCCGGCACACAGGATCACCTCGCGCGCGGCGCGGATCACCTGATGGCTGCCGTCGGGGCGCCGGATCTCGACCCCGGTGGCGCGGCCGTCCTCGATCACCACGCGGCGCACCTGGGCCTTGGTGACCACCTCCAGGTTCTGCCGATGGCGGATCGGCTTCAGGAAGGCGGCCGCCGAAGAGCAGCGCCGGCCCTTGTTCACGGTCAGCTGGAAATGGCCGACGCCGTCCTGCACCGGGCCGTTGTAATCGGGGTTGTAGGGGATGCCGTTGGCCTTGGCGGCCTCGATCCACAATTCGCAGATGCGGCGGCGCAGGCGCGGATCCGAGACCTGCAAGGGCCCATGCCTGCCGCGCCCCTCGCCCTCGCCGCGCTGGAAGGTTTCCAGTTCCTGAAACAGCGGGCCGACCTCGCGCCAGGACCAGCCCTCGTTGCCCATCTGCGCCCAGCGGTCGTAATCCTCGCGCTGGCCGCGGACGTAGAGCAGCCCGTTCAGCGACGA
This sequence comes from Paracoccus sp. DMF, assembly GCF_004407025.1. Taxonomy (NCBI): domain Bacteria; kingdom Pseudomonadati; phylum Pseudomonadota; class Alphaproteobacteria; order Rhodobacterales; family Paracoccaceae; genus Paracoccus; species Paracoccus sp. DMF. The sequence goes on along the minus strand of NZ_SOKV02000040.1, from coordinate 25,449 downwards.
GGACCCGCCCAGCACCTTGCCGCGCGGCCAGTGCAGCGAGCGGCCGTTCAGGCCCGGGTCGGGCTCGGTCTCGTAGCACCAATCGAAGTCCGGGTTGTGCATGGTGCGGAAATAGCCGACCGGGATATGGATCCAGGGGCTCGAGTCGCGGTTGCCGGCTTCCAGCAGGGTGACGCGGATCGCGGGATCGGCGGAAAGCTGGTTCGCGACCACGCAGCCGGCCGATCCGGCGCCGACGATGACGTAATCCGCGAGGTCTGATGCTTGGCTCATCTTGGCATCCTTTGCGGGCTCGCGCCCATGGTTCGGGAAGGAAAACCGGGCGGGGCTGCCGCCCGGCAAGGCTCTAGCCGCGCTCGCGGCGGCCGATCAGCACGGCGCAGACGAACGAGACCAGCGCGGCGAAAACGACATAGGCGCACAGCCAGAACGGGTCGTTGTCGTTCGCGGCCATCAGCGCCGTCGCGATCATCGGCGTGATCCCCGAGGCGAAGATGCCCGAGAACTGATAGACGAAGGACACGCCGGTATAGCGCACGCTGGGATCGAAGAGGTCCGCGAACAGCGCCGCCTCGGGGCCGTAGCACATCGGGTAGACGATGCCGAAGGGCAGCGCGATGCCCAGGATCACCAGCAGCGGATCGCCGGTGGACATCAGCGCGAAGGCCGGGAACACGCTCAGCGCCAGCAGAAGCGAGCCGATGGCATAGGTGCGCGGCCGCCCGATCCGGTCCGAAAGCCGGCCGAAGAACGGGATGCAGACCACCATGACGATGGCGGCACCGCAGACCGTCCACAGCGCGAAGGTCCGCTCGAGCCCGACGTATTTCGTCAGGTAGAGGATCGAGAACACCGCGAAGACGTTGAAGAACACGCCGTCGATATAGCGCGCGCCCATGCCCAGCACGATATTGGCCGGATAGCGCTTCAGCATGTCCACGAAGGGCAGGCCTTGGTCCTTGGCCCGCGATTCCGCCTTGGCCTTCTTGAACTCGGGGCTTTCGCCGATATTGCTGCGGATCCAGGTGCCCAGCACGACCAGGATGATCGAGGCGACGAAGGCCGCGCGCCAACCCCAAGCCATGAAGGACTCGTCCGGCATCATGGTCAAGAGCGCCATCACGCCCGAGGCCATGAACAGGCCCAGCGACAGGCCGATCTGCGGGATCGAGGCATAGAAGCCGCGCTTGTTCTCGGGCGCGAATTCATAGGCCATCAGCACCGCCCCGCCCCATTCGCCGCCGATGCCGATGCCCTGCGCCACGCGCAGCAGCAACAGCAGGATCGGCGCCAGGATGCCGATCTGGTCATAGGTCGGCAAGAGGCCGATCAGCACCGTCGCGCCGCCCATCAAGAGCAGCGTGATGACCAGCATGGTCTTGCGGCCGATGCGGTCGCCGAAATGGCCGAAGATGACGCCGCCCAGCGGGCGCGCCACGAAGCCCACCGCGAAGGTGGCATAGGCCAGCAGCACCGAAATCGTCGGGTCGTCCGCCGGAAAATACAGCTTGTTGAAGACGATGCCGGCGACGACGCCGTAAAGAAAGAAATCGTACCATTCGATGGTCGATCCCACGAGGCTTGCGAATACGACCTTCTTGACGTCGTTTTCCCGGTCGCCAACCGTGTTGGCGCCAGCGGCTATGACCGCCATGACATCCTCCCTGATGCTGCAGCGTTGTTCGATTGTTCAGCTGTTCCCGGCAAATCCTCCTTTTGCCGGCAAGCGGACGTTGCCTCATGCTGCCGAGCCATGTCAAAGCATTTTTGATAGCTAGACTCTCATTTTTGTAATTTCAGCCTGCGCGCCGGGCGGTTGGAGCGGCGCCGGCAACCATGTAGAGTCGGCCCGAGAAACGACGGAAGAACCGATCATGACGCGCCTTCAGGACAAGTCCGCCCTGCCGCCAAGCTTTCGGAATCTGCAGATTCTTGAAGTTCTTGCCAGCGAGGGGCGGCCCCTGACCGCGACCGAGATCAATGCCTCGCTGAACCTGCCGGTGCCGACCATCCACCGGCTGGTCGGCAATCTGGAAGCCGAGGGCTTCCTGACCCGCCATATCGACGGGCGCAGCTACCAGCCGGGCCCGAAGCTGCGGCAGATGATGCAGGGCGTCATCCGCTTCTGGCACCAGGACCTGCCGCAGCGCGACGTGTTGATTCGGCTGAACCAGCGCCTGGGCGAGACCTGCAACCTGTCGATCCCGGAGGGCGATGCGATGCTCTACATCGACCGGGTCGAGACGCATTGGCCGCTGCGCATCCAGCTTCACATCGGCTCGCGCGTGCCGCTGCATGCCACGGCGGCGGGGAAGCTTGCCCTGTCGCAGATCGACGACGGCAAGCTGGAACGCTATCTGAAACGCGCCGAACTTCATGCCTATACGGCGCAGACGCTGACCGATCCGGACCGGCTGCGCGACGAGCTGCGCCAGATCCGGCAGCAGGGCTATTCGACCGATACCGGGGAATTCGTGCCCGGCATGATCGCCATGGCCGTGCCGGTGCTGGACCGTTCCGGGCAGTTGATCGCCACCGTGTCCTTCCACGCCCCGGTGCAGCGGCTGACCCTGGCCGAGGGGCTGAAATACCTGCCCGACCTGCGCGCGGCGGCCGAGGAACTGGCCGAGCTGATGTGAGGGGCGTCAGGGCCGGATCATCTCGGCCGCGATGCCGGTGCTGGCGCGCATGATCAGCTCCAGCTCGACGCGGCTGCGGATCATGAAATCGGCATCCGGGCGCCCGATCGCCGTGACGATGGCCTGTCCGGCCGCGATGCCGACCTGCTGCGCCGGGATCCGCACCGTGGTCAGCGCCGGCTCCATCTGCGCCGAGCCGGCGAAATCGCCGATGCCGATCACCGACAGGCTGGCGGGAACCGCGATCCCCAGCCGGGCCGCCGCGTAGATCGCCCCCTGCGCGATCACGTCATTGGCGCAAAGCAAGGCGCTCGGCCGGTCCTCGCCGGCCAGCAGGTCCAGGCAGGCGGCCTTGGCCTGGGCGATGCTATAGGGCACCTCGACCTGCCAGCGCTCCTGCAAGGCGATGCCGGCGGCGCGGAACACCGCCGTCGCCGCCGTCTTGCGGTCCCGCGCCCGGTCGTTGTCGAAGGTGGCGGGAAAGACCATGCCGATGCGGCGATGCCCCAGCGCCACCAGATGCTCGGCCGCCAGCCGCCCCGCCTCGCGATTGTCGACGCCGACGCAGGGCAGCGGCGAATCCGCCAGATAGTTCCACAGCGCCAGCAGCGGCACCCGCTGCTCCGCGATCAGCCGGAAGGTGCCGGCGCTGTGGTCCAGTCCGACCACCGCCAGCGCATCGACGCGGTGCTCCAGCAGCTTGCGGACCAGCCGGTATTCGCTGTCCAGGTCATAGCCATGCGAGGCCAGCAGCAGGGTGAAGCCCTGCGCGCTGACCGTGTCGTTGAAGGCCTGCACCACCTCGGCGAAGATGGTGTTGGCGACGGTCGGCACCACCAGCCCGATGGTGGCGCTGCGCCGGCCATGCATGGCCTGGGCGGCGCGGTTGCGGATATAGCCGGATTTCTCGACCGCCAGCTCGACCTTCCTGCGCGTCGCCGGATGCACCAGGTCGGGGTGATTCATCACCCGCGACACCGTGGCCGGTGAAACGCCTGCAAGCTTTGCGACGAAAACAATATCGGGCTTAATCACGCGACTTTCCTGACATATCTGACCGTATGATGAGAATTCATGAAAACATTTGCAAGACTGTTTTCATCGCCTAAGGTCGAAGATCACGGCAAGAGGAGGCCGTGCCAGACCAACATTGCAGACATGGTGAGACCCGGTTTCCCGGGCCGCTGATCCATTCACCTTCCCGGCGGGCATCCTGCCGGGAACCGGAGCAAGTGACAGGTATGAACATCTCGAACGATATTCTCTCGGTCGACGCGGCGATGGCGCGGGCGCGCAGCGCGCAGGCCGGATACGAGGCGCGGGGCAGCCAGGGCCGCTATGACCGCGCCGCCCTGGCCGCCGGCTGGGCCATCATGCAGCCCGAGCGCAACCGGCAACTGGCCGAGCTGGCGGTCCGCAGCACCGGGCTTGGCAATGTCGCCGACAAGATCGTCAAGAACCACCGCAAGACCCTGGGCCTTTTGCGCGACATCCGCGGCGTGGCCACGCATGGCATCCTGTCCGACGACCCCGAGACCGGCATCACCGAGATCGCCCGGCCCATCGGCGTGATCGGCGCGGTGGTGCCCTCGACCAACCCGGCGGCGACGCCGGCGAACAACATCATCAACGCGCTGAAATGCGGCAATGCCATCCTGCTGTCGCCCTCGCCCAAGGGCGTGGCCTGCTGCGAGATGCTGCTGGGCTTCATCCATGCCGAATTCGACCGCATCGGCGAGGATCGCGACCTGGTGCAGATGCTGCCCGGCCAGGGCAGCAAGGCCAAGACCCAGCGCCTGCTGGAGACCGCCGACCTGGTGGTGGTGACCGGCAGCCAGGACAACGTGCGCCGCGCCTATGAAAGCGGCACCCCCGCCATCGGCGTCGGCGCCGGCAATGTCGCGGTGATCGTGGACGAGACCGCCGACCTGGCGGCGGCGGCCGGCAAGATCGCCGCCTCGAAGACCTTCGACAACGCCACCTCCTGCTCGTCGGAAAACGCGCTGATCGTAGTCGATGCGGTCTATGACGCCTTCCTGGCCGCGCTGGCGGCCGAGGGCGGCGCGGTGCTGCCGCCGTCCGAGGCGCCGGGAATCGTCGCCCGGCTCTGGCAGGACGGGCACATGAACCGCGAGATCATCGCCCAGGATGCCGAGGTGATGATCGACAAGCTGGGGCTGGCCGGTAAGATCCCGCCCGGCACCCGGCTGATCGCGGTCGAGACCGAGGGCATCGGCCCCGATCATCCGCTGTCGGGCGAAAAGCTCAGCCGCATCGCCGCACTCTATCGCGCCCGCGATTTCGGCCATGCGGCCGAGCTGGCGCGGCGCATCCTGCTGCATCAGGGCGCCGGCCATTCGGTCGGGCTGCATTCGCGCGACACCGGCCGCCCGATCTGGCTGGGCCGCGAATTGCCGGTCTGCCGGGTCATCGTCAACCAGGCGCATTGCTTCGCCACCGGCGGCGCCTTCGACAACGGCCTGCCCTTCTCGCTCTCGATGGGCTGCGGCAGCTGGGGCGGCAATACCATCGACGCCAACCTGAACTGGCGGCATTTCATGCAGCGCACCCGCGTCGTGCGCCCGATCCCGCCGCGCGAGCCGGCGCTGGACGAGATCTTCGGCGATTACTGGCAGGAGGTCGGGCAATGAGGCTGGACCCGCACCACCCGCCGCAAGGCACCGTCCGCGACTGGCTCGACATCCGCGCCGCCGAGCGGGGCGATACCATCAGCCACATCTTCCCCGGCGACGGCGGCGCGCTGACCTGGCGCGAGTTGCAGGGCGAGGCCGCCCGCATCGCCGGGCACCTGGCCGGACTGGGGCTGTCCTGCGGCGACAGCGTGGCGCTGATGATGCCCAATGGCCGCAATGCGGTGCTGGGCCTGTTCGGCGTGCTCTACGGCGGCTTTCGCGCCACGATGATCAACCTGGTCGCCGGGGCCGAGGCCGTCGGCTATGCGCTGTCGCATTCGGGCGCCCGAGCGCTGCTGCTGGATCCGGGCCAGCGCGGGCTGCTCGACAGCGCGCTGGCCGCCCATCCCGCCGAGCCCATGGTCATCGAGGCCGGGGACGGCTTCCGCTGGCCCGCCGGCTGCGAACCGGCGGCGCCGCATCCGCATGGCGCCGGGCATGACGCGCTGCTGATGTATACCTCGGGCACCACCGGCCGGCCCAAGGGCGTGCTGCACAGCCATGCCAGCCTGCTGGCCGGCGGCTGGACCACCGCCCTGGCGCATGAGCTCTGCCCCGAGGACCGGGCGATCTGCGTGCTGCCGATCTATCACATCAACGGGCTCTGCGTGACCATCCTGGCGCCGCTGCTCTCGGGCGGCTCGGTGGTGGTCTGCGAGCGCTTCTCGGCCAGCCAGTTCTGGGCCAGTTGCGAACGGCACGGGGCCAGCTGGTTCTCGGTCGTGCCGACGATCATCTCGCATCTGCTGCATGGCGAGGGCGAACCGTCGCCCGAGGCCCGGGCGCGGCTGCGCTTCGGCCGCTCGGCCTCGGCGGCGCTGGCGCCCGAGGTGCAGGCGGGCTTCGAGCGCCGCTTCGGCATTCCCATCGTCGAGACCATGGGCCTGACCGAGACCGCGGCGCAGATCCTGTCGAACCCGCTGCCGCCGGGTCCGCGCAAGATCGGCTCGCCCGGCCGGGCGGTGGGCAATCAGGTCGCGATCCTGTCGCCCGACCTGCGCCCGCTGCCACCCGGAGCCGAGGGCGAGATCGCCGTGCGCGGCGCCAATGTCATGCGCGGCTATCTGGGCGACCCGGTCGCGAGTGCCGCCGCGCTGACCGCGGACGGCTGGCTGCGCACCGGCGACCTGGGCCGGATGGACGCGGAGGGTTACGTCTTCGTCACCGGCCGCCTGAAGGAGCTGATCATCAAGGGCGGCGAGAACATCGCCCCGCGCGAGATCGACGAGGCGCTCTATACCCATCCCGACGTGATCGAGGCCGCGGCCTTCGCCCGCAAATGCGCCCGCTATGGCGAGCGGGTCGAGGCGGCCGTCACCCTGCGCCCCGGCTCGGCGCTGCAGCCGCCCGAGCTGATCTCGATCTGCCAGCAGCGGCTGGGGGCGTTCAAGTCGCCCGAGGTGATCCACCTGCTGGCCGAGCTGCCCAAGGGCCCCTCGGGCAAGATCCAGCGCCTGAAGCTGGCGCAACTGACGCAATAGCGCCCCCAGGGCAGGAAGGAGACCCATTTTCCAGAAGCCCGGCCCGGCGCCAGAAGCCCGAAGACCCGTCGGAGGAGGACGGGGCTTCAACAGGGGATCGCGCGACGGGCCGCAAACGGACGTGCCAACACATCCAGCATAATCCAGGGAGGAGACATGCTAAGGCTTACCCGCTTCAGGACGACGGACCGCGTTCTGTTCGTCATCTGCCTGATGTATCTGGTCACCTATATCGACCGGGTCAACATCAGCACCGCCGCCCCCGCCATGCAGGCCGAACTGGGCCTGACGAATTTCGAGCTGGGACTGGCGTTTTCCGCTTTCGCCTATCCCTATGCGCTGTTCCAGATCCTCGGCGGCCGCCTGGGCGACCGGCTGGGGCCGCACAAGACGCTGATCATCTGCGGCACGGTCTGGTCGACCGCGACGGTGATGATCGGCTTCGTCGAGGGCGCGGTCTCGCTGATCATCGCGCGTGTGCTTCTGGGCATGGGCGAGGGCTCGGCTTTCCCGACCGCCACCCGGGCGCTGTCGAACTGGATGCCGGCCGAGAAGCGCGGCTTCGCGCAGGGCATCACCCATGCCTTCGCCCGTTTCGGCAATGCGCTGACCCCGCCGCTGATCGCCTTTCTGGTCATCGCGCTGTCCTGGCGGCATGCCTTCATCATCGTCGGCCTGATCAGCTTCCTGTGGGTGGGGCTGTGGTGGTGGTATTTCCGCGACGATCCGCGCAGCCACAAGGGCATCACGCCCCAGGAACTGGAGACCCTGCCCGACCAGAAGATCGTGGGCGAGCGCAAGACCCTGCCCTGGGGCCGGCTGCTGCGGCGCATGCTGCCGGTGACGATCACCGATTTCTGCTACGGCTGGACGCTGTGGCTGTTCCTGAACTGGATCCCGTCCTATTTCCTGCACCAGCACGAGCTGGACCTGAAGAAATCCGCCATCTTCGCGGCCGGCGTCTTTCTGGCCGGGGTGGTGGGCGACCTGGCGGGCGGCTGGCTCAGCGACGGCATCCTGCGCCGCACCGGCAATGTCGCCTTGGCGCGGATCAGCGTCATCATCCTGGGCTTCCTTGGCGCCTTCGCCTGCATGCTGCCGGTGATGTTCTCGACCGACCTGGTGACGGTGGCGATCAGCCTCAGCGCAGCCTTCTTCTTTGCCGAGCTGATCGTGGCGCCGATCTGGGCCACGCCGATGGATATCGCGCCGCAATATTCCGGCACCGCCAGCGGCTTCATGAACTTCGGCTTCGGGCTGGCCGGGATGATCTCGCCCATCGTCTTCGGGTTGATCATCGACCTGACCGGGCGCTGGGACCTGCCCTTCGCGGCCTCGCTGGTCCTGCTGCTGGTGGGCGCGGCCTGCGCGCTGCTGATCCGCCCCGACCGCCCGTTCCGCGACGATCCCGCCGATGACGACGAAGGTCTCGGATGCGATCCGCAGCTGGCCGGCGCGGTGTCGAAATGACGAAACGGGGCCTGCCTGCCGGGCGGGCCCCGTTCTACCAACTGAAGCGAGGCGCGCGCATCGGGGCCTGCCCAGACAAGCGGCATTGCACGCCCTGGTGATCCTGGCTATACATGAAATGTAATAACATTGCATTCATGAGGACGCCATGCCACTCAGCCAGCACACCCGCGACAAGCGCCTGCCCGTTACCGTCCTGTCCGGTTTCCTGGGCGCCGGCAAGACCACGCTCTTGAACCATGTCCTGAACAACCGCGAGGGCCGCCGCGTCGCGGTCATCGTCAATGACATGTCCGAGGTGAACATCGACGCCGACCTGGTCCGCGACGGGGCGCAGCTGAACCGGGCCGAGGAAAGGCTGGTCGAGATGACCAATGGCTGCATCTGCTGCACCTTGCGCGACGACCTGCTGCAAGGGGTGCGCAAGCTGGCCGAGGAGGGCCGCTTCGACTATCTGCTGATCGAGGGCACCGGCATCGCCGAGCCGCTGCCGGTCGCCGCCACCTTCGACTTCCGCGACGAGAGGGGCGACAGCCTGTCGGATGTGGCGCGGCTGGACACGATGGTCACGGTCGTCGATGCGATCAACCTGACCAACGACTTCGCCAGCGACGATTTCATCGCCGAACGCGGCGAAAGCCTGGGCGACGGGGATGAGCGCACCTTGGTCAACCTGCTGACCGAGCAGATCGAATTCGCTGATGTGGTGGTGCTGAACAAGGCCACCGATGCCGGCCCCGAGCGGCTGGACCGGGCGCGCAAGATCGTGCGCGCGCTGAACCCGGACGCGAAGCTGGTCGAGGCAGATTTCGGCCGTGTCGCGGCCGATGCGATCTTTGACACCGGGCTGTTTGACTTTGACAAGGCGCACATGCATCCGATGTGGGCCAAGGAGCTTTACGGCTTCGCAGACCATGTGCCGGAGACTGAAGAATACGGCATCTCCTCCTTCGTCTATCGCGCGCGGCGGCCGTTCCATCCGCGCAAGATCCACGACGTCCTCAATGGCGCCCTGCCCGGCGTGATCCGGGCCAAGGGGCATTTCTGGATCGCAAGCCGCCCGGACTGGGCGGTGGAGTTCAGCCTGGCCGGCGTCGTCTCCTCGGTCACGCCGCTGGGCGGCTGGTGGGCCTCGGTGCCGCGCGAACGCTGGCCGACGCATCCCGACAGCCTGGCCGAGGTGGCGAAGACCTGGGTGGAGCCCTGGGGCGACCGGCGGCAGGAACTGGTGTTCATCGGTGCGGGCCTGGACCCCGAGGCGCTCGGCCGTGCCCTGGACGATGCCCTGGTCATGGCCGACGGATTCACGCCGCAGGACTGGGCAAGCCTGCCCGATCCCTTTCCGCAATGGGGTCAGCGCCGCGTCGCCTGAACGTCTTTGTCCAGGTCACGGGCCGCCCCTTGCTGCCTCTCCGCTGCCAGGCGCTGCTGCGACAGCATCTCCCCCTCACGGCGGCGCCATCAGTGGCCGCCAGCGCAGCCAGCGGAAATCATAGGGCGCCAAGCTGACCGAGATATGATCATCTTCGGGCGCGTCGCAGGTCGCACCAAGCAGGGACTGCGGCGCCTTGTCGGTTCCCAGGCCGCGGAGCGCAAACCGCGCCTTGACCGTCTTCGACGACAGGTTGTGCAATGTCAGGATATCTTCCTCGGGCGTGCGCCAGCCCAGGGCCAGAACCGAATCCTGGCCCGTGTCGATGATCCGGCATTCGCGCTGACCGATATGCAGGCAGCCGTGCCGGATCGCCGTCAGCTTGCGCAGATGCTCCAGGATCGAGCCGTCCTGGCCGTCCTGCGCCGCGACATTGACCTTTTCCAGGCGGAATGGGCCATCCTCGACCATGGCCTGCACCAGCCGCGTCTTGCGCGCGGCCGAAAAACCGCCATTGCGGCCGCCCGTCCATTGCATCGGTGCGCGGACGGCATTGCGGCCCTCGGCCGCCAGATCCTCGCCCATGCCGATCTCATCGCCATAGCAGACCACCGGCACGCCGGGCAGGGCGAACAGCAGGCTGTAGGCCATCGTCAGCTGTGCGGCATTTCCCAGCATGGGCGCCAACCGCCGCCGGATGCCGCGCCCGAAGATGCGCATGTCGTCACGCGGTGCGAAGCGGTCAAGCACCTGCTGCTTCTGGCCCGGGTCGAGCCGTTCAAGATCCGCCTCGTCCAGGTTGCGCAGGAAATTCGCCCATTGACCGTTTGCGGGCTTGGGCGGCAGGCGGGCCAGCGCCTCGGCGATGGGGGCGGCCGTCTCGGTCGCCAGGGCGAGCATGAGATAATTGTTGAGGAAGAAGTTGAACATCATGTTCAACTGCTCGCCATCGAAGAAACTGGCCAGCTTGGCCTCCTCTTCGTCGACTTCGCCCAGCACCATCGCGTCGGGCTTGCGCCGCGTGATATGGGCGTAAAGATCGCGCAGCACCTGATGCGCCGGATCGCCCTTGCCCGAGGGATCAAGCGGATCCTCGACCAGATGCGAGGCGGCATCGATGCGGAATCCGGCGATCCCGAAGCTGAGCCAGAAATCCGCGACGCGCTTCAACGCGTCCAGGACGGCCGGATTGCGATGGTTGAGCGTCGGCTGGAAATCGTAGAAGCGGTGGTAATAATAGGCCCGGGCGGTCTCGTCGAAGGTCCAGACCGAGTCCTGCCGGCCGGGAAAGATCCGGCCCTTGCCCGGCGCGGGTTTCGGGGGCTGGTCGCTCCAGACGTAATGGTCGCGATAGGGCGAATCCCTGGTCTGGCGCGCGGCCTGGAACCAGGGATGCTCGTCCGAGGTGTGATGGGCGACAAGATCCAGGACGACCCTGATGCCCTGTTCGCCGGCGCGGCGAACGAATTCCTGGAACTGGGACAGCTGGCCGTATTTCCGGGCGACCCGGTAATAGTCGGTGATGTCATAGCCGTTGTCGCGATCGGTCGAGGGATAAAAGGGCAACAGCCATATGCAGTCGAAACCCAGGCTGGCCAGATAGGGCAGCTTGGCGCAAAGGCCGGGAAAATCGCCGATCCCGTCCTTGTCGGAATCGCAAAAGCGTTCCACGTCGACGCCATAGATGATGGCGTGCTTCCACCACTGCTCCTGCATGGTCCGCCCCTCTGCCCGCTGCAACAGTCACGGAACAATAGCAGGACCAGCGCGGTTCCTTGTGAAGCAACCCGGGAGGACCGTATGCAGGCGATCGGAAAGCGGATCTGGGCCATTGCCGAGGGCTATATTCCCTCGGTCAGCCATGGCCCGGCGCCCGAGTTGACCAGCCACGAGGCGGCCTGCCTGCTGAATTGCGGCGATGAGCCCGCGCGGGTCGAGCTGATAATCTATTTCACCGACCGCGAGCCGGTCGGACCCTATCATGTCGAGGTGCCGGCCCGCCGCACGCTGCATCTGCGCTTCAACGATCTTGACACGCCGCAGGAAATTCCCCGCGACACGCCCTATGCCTGCGTCATCCGCGCGGATCGGCCAATCGTCGTGCAGCATACGCGCCTGGACAGCCGGCAGGCCGAAAACGCGCTGATGACCACCATTGCCTATTGCGAAGGTCAGGCGGGATGACGGGCATCGGATACCATGCCTCGCATGAGCAGTTCGCCCCGTCCGAACTGCTGGATCTGCTGCAGAGGGCTCAGTCGGCGGGTTTCGATGCCGCGATGTCCTCGGATCATCTGGCCCCCTGGAGTGCCAGGCAGGGGCAATCGGGTTTCGCCTGGTCCTGGCTCGGCGCTGCCATGCAGGCCACCGGCCTGCCTTTCGGCGTAGTCACCACGCCCATCGGCCTGCGCTATCACCCGTTGTTGATCGCCCAGGCCGCCGCCACCCTGGCCGAGATGTTTCCCGACAGGTTGACCGTCATCCTGGGCAGCGGCGAGGCGCTGAACGAGCGTCCCTTCGGCGCGGGCTGGCCGGGGAAACAGGAACGCAGCGCGCGGCTGGCGGAAGCCGTAGCGGTCATCAGGGCGCTGTTTCGCGGCGAAAGCGTCACCTCAGACGGCTTTCATCGGCTCGAGGAGGCCCGGCTTTACAGCTTGCCCGCGCGCCCGCCCGCCCTGTTCGCCGCCGCGCTGACGCCCGAGACGGCCCGGCGCGCCGGCGGCTGGGCCGATGGTCTGGCCACCATCGCCATGCCGCATGACAAATTGCGCGCGGTCATCGACGCCTTTCGCGACGGTGCCGGCGCCGGCCGGCCCGTGCATGTCCAGGCGCATCTTTCCTATGCCGCAAGCGAGGCCGAGGCCGAACGGAACGCTTTGGAGCAATGGCGCACGAATGCGCTGCCGCCGTCGGTGGCGGCCGAACTGTCCTCGCCCGCCATGTTCGACGATGCTGCCCGCCACCTGCGGGCCGAGGATCTGTCCTCCAGCGTGCTGATGTCGTCCGATCCTGCGCGGCACGCGGAATGGCTGCACCAGATCGCCATGCTGGGGGTGGATCGTCTGCTGCTGCACAATGTGGGCCGCAATCAGCAGGAATTCATCGACACCTTCGGCGAAAGCGTCCTGCCGCTGCTTGTTGGATAGTGGCTCGCCCCAGGCGGCTTTCGCGCGGCCACCGTGGCGGCCTCCCGCATCATCATCAGGTGGAACGACCAGTCCCGGCTGCGGGCCGAGTTGCGAAACGCGCCGCTGCCATGGCATCGGGGGCGGCGACCGGCTCTGACCGCCAGTTTCACCGAAGAGCGTCCATCAGCTCGAGAGCGTTCTGCGTGGCGGCGCCATAGGTGGTATTGTCATAGATCGTCCAGATATCGCGCCCGCGCGTGGCCAGCGCAGCGACATGTTTCGCATGGTCCTGGACAGCATCCCGTCCATAGAGCGACTGGTAGATCCGCGGCGAGCCGTGCAGGCGGAAATAGGCGACGCCGCCCCAGCCGCCGGGCTGTGCGGCCAGGACCGGCCTGGCGGGGTCCGCCGCGACCCGCGACACCCGCCGCTGCTCCAGCATGTGCTCGATCTCCGGCTGGAACCAGCTGGCATGCCTCGGCTCCAGCACGACGGCGCCCTTGATCACGGCCTGCAAGGCATCAAGGAAGCGTTCCGCGGTTTCGCCGGGATAGGCAAAGCTTGGGGGAAGCTGCACCAGGATCGGGCCGCGCTTGTCGCCCAGGCCGCTGGTTTCCTCGGCAAAGCGGTCGATCAGTGCCGCGCAGTCCTTCAGGCGATGCTCATGCGTGATCGCCTTCGGCAGCTTGACCGAGAAACGGAACCCCGACGGCACACTTGCCGCCCAGCGTTCGTATGTCGTGCGCCGGTGCGGCCGATAGAAGCTGCTGTTGATCTCGACGGCCGGAAAGCATGCGCCATAGCGTTCAAGATGCGTGCCCGCCGGGGGAAACCTTTCGGCAAAAGCGGAGGGGATCGACCAGCCGGCAACTCCGATGAAGATGGACATGAGCGGCTTTTCCTGCGGGCGGACGGTGGCCAGGTTGTCGGTTGGCGGACAGCAGCCAAGCTAGCATGGCATCGGCATCGAGCGCCATCGGATCGGCATGGCCCGGCGGCGAAAGGCTTGCGCCGGGGTGTCGCGAGGGGACTGCGGGCCGATGCGTCGTGCTGCGGCGACCATCGCGGCGTCGCCCCTCGGGGCTCGCGCTGGGCGGCCCGACTGCAGGTTCATCACCCCCGGCGCCCCCTCACAGATCGATGGTGACCTTGCCGATGGCACGCGAGCAGCAGGCGAGGATATAGCCCGCCGCGACATCCGCCCCAGCATCAGCTCTGATTGAAGACACCGCGACAGCCGGTCCAGGGCCGGTAGGGATCCGGTCCCCTCGACGATCCATTTCAGGTCGAGCCCCGGCAGGCGAGTCGCCATGTTTTCGAGCGCGTCGCGGAAGATGATCTCGGACGGGCGCGAGGGCGAGGACGAGATGGTATAGGTCCGATGCACCCTGCCGCCTGGCACCGGCTACTCCAGCGTCAGGGCCTCCCGGGCTCGACGTTGAACAGCACCCCGGACGGGCTCTGGAAGCAGAAGGTCATGACGTTCGGCGCCTCCTTCAGGAGGGAGGCGCATTCCAGTTCCTCGGCATCGGTCCAGAAGGCCAGCCGCGGTTTCGCCGGCACGTTCATTCGGCCGCCACGCGCGTGGGGGCATGCGCGCGTTCCATCCAGTCGGCATACCAGTCGACGAACTGGATCACCCCGCTTTCCCAATCCGGCGAATAGGGGCCGGGCACATAGGCGGGCGAGAAGATGCCTTCCTGGTTGGTCTCGACGATCTCGCGATCCTCGTCATTGGTGGCGATCCAGACCTCGGTCAGGCGCTTCAGATCGTAATCCACGCCCTCGACCGCGTCCTTGTGCACCAGCCAGGTGGTGGTGACCTCGGTTTCGGTCGGGCTGATCGGGGTGACGCGGAAGGTCAGCGAGTGATCCGGCAGGAAATGGTTCCAGGTCGAGGGATAGTGGAACACCAGCAGCGAGCCGGCGTCGGGCTTGGCGACCCGGCCCAGCCAGCGCGACACCGCCGCCTTGCCGTCCATGGTGTAGCTGACCGCGGTGTCCTGCAGCGGCATCCGCGCCAGCCGGAACTGGCCGTCAGCGCTCAGCAGGAACTGCGCCGGCGCGCCCGAGGCGGCGCAGGCGTCGAAGTGGCTTTGCAGCCGGGCCGAGATCGAGCCATCGGCCGATACGCCCGCCACCTCGGGGTCCAGCGGGAAGGACCGACACAGCGCCGGGTGGTTGCCGCTGCAATGATAGCATTCGCGATTGTTTTCCCAGACCAGCTTCCAGTTGCCCTTCTCGATGATCGAGGCGCTGTGGGCGACCTTGGCACCGGCCAGGTCGTGGACCGCCAGATAGGGCTCGGCGGCGCGGGCGAAATCCTCGAAATCCGGCGGGTTGTCGGCCAGGCAGATATAGATCAGCCCCTTGAGGTCGCGGCTGGCGACCGGCCGCAGTCCGTGCCGGGTCGGGTCGAAATCCGGCCCCATGTTGCTGGCCCAGACCAGCTTGCCGTCCAGGTCGTAGGTCCATTGGTGATAGGGGCAGACCAGCTTCGCCACCTGGCCCTCGCGCGCCTTGCAGACGATCGAGCCGCGATGCCGGCAGGAGTTGTGGAAGGCGCGGATTTCCCCGTCGCGGCCCTTGACGATGACCAGGTTATAGGCGCCGATCTTCAGCGTGGCATAGCTGCCGGCCTTGACCAGCTGGCAGGCCGGGATGGCATAGAGCCATTCACGGTACCAGATGGTTTCCAGGTCGATCTGATAGATCTCGGGCGAGGTGTAGAAGGGCTGCTCAAGCGCATGGCCGGGGCTGCGGCGGGCAAGCAATTCTTGGATGCTGGGCTGGTTTGCGGGCATGGCTGGCTTTCCGGGTGGCGAGGTTCTGGCCGGAAACATGCGGCCGAACGTCGCAGTTGACAACGGCAGAAAAATTCATGCTGGCTTAGGCCAGCTAAGCCAAGGAGAGGCCGTGCCCAGGCCATACGACACCTCGTCGATGACGGCGCTGATCTGTTTCGAGGCCGCGGCGCGCAACGCCGGCTTCAAGGCCGCCGCGGCCGAGCTGAACGTGACCCCGGCCGCCATCAGCCACCAGGTCAAGGCGCTGGAGCGGGACCTGGGCTGCGCGCTGTTCCGCCGGCTGCATCGCGGCGTCGAGCTGACCGAGAAGGGCGCGTTCCTGCTCCTGGCGCTGCAACGCGGCTTCGAGGCCATCTCGGATGCGGTGACCGAGCTCAAGCGCCGGCCCGAGCAGGTCGACGTCACCATCCGCGCCACGACGGCGGTCAGCGCGCTGTGGCTGACGCCGCAGATCACCCGGTTCTGGAAGGTGCATCCGACCATCACCGTGTCGCAGATCGTCAGCGACGTGCCGGGCGGCAGCGGACGCTACGACATCGCCGTGGGCTACGGTCCGGCCGAGCGTGGCCCGGCCGAGGTGCATGAGCTTTATCGCGACCGCATCATCGCGCTGGGCACCCGCAAGTTCGCGCAGGACGAGAACATCGTCCGGCTCGAGGATCTGCTGCGCGCGCCGCTCATTCACATGAATCACGATCAGGTGTCCTGGACCGGCTGGCGCGACTGGTTGCGCGAGCTGGGCCTGCCGGAAAGCCACGGCCGCAATTTCCATGTCAACAACCACATGATCGCGCTGCAGGCGGCCGAGGATCACATCGGCGCCGTGCTGGGCTGGGAGCGGCTGGTCCGGCGCCATCTCGACGAGGGGCGGCTGGTGCCGCTGGTCGGCGATTTCATCGAATCGCCGCAGCCGTTCCAGCTGGAGATCCAGTCCCGTGCCAGCCAGAAGGCCCGGGTCTTCGCGGCCTGGCTGATGGCGCATCGCGACGACGAGCCGCCGGCGGGCTGAGCCTTGCCCGCCCCCCCGCGCGCCTTGTCCGGAGCGCCGGCGCCGCCTTGGCGCCCAGCATCAGGAGCGGCTGCGGCGGGAAACGGTGGTTGCGGGAGCACTGATCGAACACTGTTTCGCAATGTCGAGGGCGCCCTGGTCTCTCTTCAGCACATCCCTGCCAGGCAAGCTGTCGCGGTGGCACCGATGCGCCGCCATTGGTGCCTCTCAGATCCCTGATAGAGGGAATCAAGCGCGCGGGTCACCACTTCGGATTGGCGAACCAATGAAGCAAGCTGGTGGGCACCGTGGGCCCTTCCTGTTCGGCATCCATTCGAATTCCGCGTTGTCGGCCTTGGCTGGCAGCAGGCGACATGGATGATCGAAGGTGGGCCGCCCATGGTTGCGGCCCACCCCTCGCTTCCTGTGGGCTGCACCGTTCAGTCGGCCGGGACGAATTTACCGGCCGCGGCGTCGATCCGCAGCATGTGGCCCTTTACGTCGGACAGGTGACGGTCAGCCGAGAAACTGACCGGCGACATCACGCCCATGTCGAAATCGCGCGTTTCCTCGATCTTCTGATTGACGCAATCGCGCGTCAGATCCTCGCCGCAAGCCTTCATCGCCGCCGCCTGGATATGAAGCGCATTATAGGCGATCACCGCATAGCGGTTCAGTTTCGGCAGTTCCTCCGCGGGCAGATGCTGCGCCGCCAGCGCAAGAAAGGGCTCAAGCTGCGGATCGGTCATGGTCGGCACGAAGTCATAGATGTAAACGCCGTCGCCTTCGGTGCCGAACAGGCCGATGGTGGGCGGGATGTGATCGACCCAGGCCGCGGCAAAATGCGGCTTGTAGCCGATCTTCGCCGCCTCTTTCAGGATCGAGGCATGGCCCGTCGGCAAACCGCCCAGAATGATGGCGGTCAAACCCGCCTCGCGCGCGCGCATGATCTCGGACGCGAAATCCGTCTGGTCGCGCTTGAAGCGCAGCATCAGCTTTGGCGGCTCCTTGCCGTCGGCCTCCAGCTGGGCGACCAGCCCCTGTTCGCGGGCCGCGCCGGATTCGTCGTCCTGCACGATCGAGCCCCAGACCTGCGGGCCATGCTTTTCCTCGATGAACTTGACGATCTCGGCCGCGCCCTGCTGATAGCTCATGCCGACACCGAACACCGAGGGGCGAACGGGGTCGTAATGGGCGTTCGTGGTCACCAGCGGATTCATCGTCGGGATGTTGCCCTCTTCGATCAGCGGCATCATCGCCAGCCCGTGAGAGCCGCCGGAGATGATGTTGAGCGAGAAGATGTCGTTGACATCGATCAGCTTTTGCAGGGCCTGGACGGATTTGGCCGGCACATATTCGTCATCCTCGACCACGACACGGAGCTGGCGGCCGTTGATGCCGCCTTTCGCGTTGATCTCGGCCGCGGCAAGGCGGGTTCCCAGGGTGCCCGCATAGCCCAGAAGGCCGCCCGGCCCGGTAAACGGCGAGACACCGCCGACCACGATCTCGGCATCGGTGACGCCGGGTTCCGCAACCGCGGCGCCACTGCCAAGCGCAATGGCGAGCGCCAAGATAAGACTGGTTTTTCTCACTACTTCCTCCCTTGTTATCACTTCGGATCAGCGGCTGTAGGGCCATTCCGACCAGAACCGCTTGATGCGTTTCCACTGATGGTTCATGCCCTCCGGCTCAAGCAGCAGGAACAGGATGATGACCAGTGCATAGATGATGCCCTTGATTTCGGTGCTGCTGCCGCTGGCAAGGGTGCTGCTCATGGTTCCAAGCTGCGCCAGCGCCCAGCGGCTGACATCCGGCAACAGCGTGATCAGGACCGCGCCAAGCACGGCGCCGCGTACGCTGCCCAGACCTCCGACGATGATCATCGCGATCGCCTCGATGCTGAGGATCATGCCGAAGCTGTCGGTATTCAGATAGCGGATGTTCAGCGCCATCAGCGCCCCGGCGATGCCCACGATGAAGGCGCTGACGGCAAAGGCCAGCAGCTTGTAGCGCACGAGGTTGATCCCCATCAGCATCGCCGCGATGTCATAATCGTGCAGCGCGGCCCAGGCCCGCCCGACCCGGCTGCGCAGCAGATTGATCGTGCCCAGGATCACCAGCACCGCCACGCCGAGGGACAGGAAATACATCGCCATCTGCGACCGCATCGAGATGACGCCGAACAGTTCGGGCCGCTTGACGGCCATGCCCGATGATCCGCCGGTCAGCCCCTCGGCATCGTTGATGAAATGCACGACGATGATCGAAAAGGCGAGCGTGGTGATCGCCAGATACAAGCCCTTCAGCCGCAGCGAGGGGACGCCGACCAGCAGGCTCGACCCCATGGACACCAGCCCGGACGCCAGGATGGCAGGAAACAGGCCCCAGCCATAGGTGGTCGTCAGGATCCCGGTGGTATATGCACCGATGGCCAGGAAGCCGACCTGCCCCAGCGAGATCAGTCCCGCCGTGCCGGTGACGATGTTCAGCCCCACCGCGCCGATCACGGCGATCATGACCAGCGTGACATAGGCGAAGATATAGGTGGGCACCAACCAGGGCAATGCGATCAGCGCCGCCAGCAATGCGCCATACCAGAACCAGGTATCCGGATAAGGGAACAGACCGGAAAGCCCGCGATAGGTTTCCTTGTAGGTTCTCGTGCGCATCAGACCCTCTCGATATTGCGCTGACCGAACAGCCCGTAGGGACGGATCATCAGGATGATGAGAATGACGACGAAGCCCGCGATTTCCTTGTAGGTCGCGGCGATATAGCCGCCGGTCAGGCTTTCGACGATACCGATGATCAACCCCCCGATGGCCGAGCCGATGACCGAATCCAGCCCGCCGAGAATGGTCGCCGGAAAGGCGCGGATGCCGATATGCGCCATGTCGGGGCCGATGTGATTGATATTGGCGAAAAGAAGCCCCGCGATGCCGGCGATCACGGCCGAGGTGACCCAGGCCGTCCGGTAGATCCGGGTGACCGGCACGCCCATCAGCATGGAAACGGTTGAATCGGACGCCGTCGCGCGCATGGCGATCCCCACGATATTGAAGCGCAGGAAAGCCCAGACAGCGATGCAGATTGCGGCATAGACCGCAAGCAGCAGCAGTTGCAGCGGCTGCATGTAGACCCCGCCGATTTCGATGGGCTGCGTGGTCGCCGCGCCGGGAAAACGATAGGGATAATTCCCCCAGATCAGGGCCGCGACGGACCGGATCAGCATGGCAAGGGCGATGGTCATCATGACCAGCGAAAACACCGGCTGGCCCAGCATCGGCCGCACGATGAAGCGTTCGATCAGAAAACCCACCGCGATCGAGGACACCAGAACCGCCAGCACCACCAGCGGCGCCGATCCGTCGGTATGAAGCGCGGCGGTATAGGCCATATAGGCGATCAGCATCATGATCTCGCCCTGGGCAAAGTTCACGACGCGGCTGACCTTGAAGATCATCGCATAGCCCATTGCCAGCAACCCGTAGATCGCGCCGACCGTCAACCCGGCAAAGACGAGATTGAGAAAATAGCTCATGCCTGTTCCTTTCCGTAAATCCGGTCGATCTCGGCTGCGTATTTTTTCTCGATGAACGAACGCTTGATCTTCTGGGTCGCGGTCAGTTCTCCGTCATCGTGGTCCAGTTCCTTTGCCAGGATGACGAACTTGCGGATGCTTTCGACCCGCGCAAAGGCGCGGTTCGCCCGTTCCACCTCGTCGGAAATCAGCTCGAAGACTTCGGGAAGCTGGGAAAGCGAGCGGTAATTCGTATAGGCAAGGCCACGGTCCTGCGCCCATTTGCCGACCGAATCGATATTGATCTGAATCAGTGCCGCCACGAAATGACGCTGCTCGCCCAGAATGATCGCCTCGCGGATATAGATCGATTCCTTCAGCGCGTTTTCCAGCTCGGATGGCGCGATATTCTTGCCGCCCGAAGTGATGATGATTTCCTTCTTGCGGTCAACGATGCGGATTTCCTGCTCATCGGCCTGTTCCGCGATATCGCCGGTGGAAAGCCAGCCGTCGGGCGTCAGGACCTTGCGGGTCGCCTGGTCATCGTGCAGATAGCCCTTGAAGACGGTCGGGCTGCGCAGCTCGATCTCGCCATCCCCGGCAAGGCGATATTCCACCCCCCGGATGGGCGCACCCGCAGCACCTGCGCGCATTGCGCCGCGATGCTGGATAAAGGTGATCCCGCCGCTTTCCGTCAGGCCATAGACCTGGAAGACCGGCAAGCCCAGGACGGCAAAGAAAAGCAGCGTCTCGGGCGAAACCGGCGCGCCACCGCAGATCCGCACCACCGTGTGGTCCAGTCCCATGTGACGCTTCATTGCCCGAAAGATGGTCGCATCGGCCAGAAACATCTCGAGCCGCTCGCCCAGCGTTTCCGGCCAGGTCGGCCGGCCCTCACCGAGCTGGCGTTCGACCCGCTTGCGAATGCGCTCGAACATCCGCTCGAAAAGCCATTTCTGATAGGGTTTTCCTTCGTTCAGGCCGATCAGCGCCCGCAGCCGGTGCTTTTCCCAGACGCGGGGCATGCCCAGAAAGACCGTAGGGCCGATTTCGCGGATATTGGTGTCGATGGTGTCGATCGATTCCGCGAAATTCACCGTGCCGCCGGTGAGGCAATGCACATTGATCGAACAGATCCGTTCCGCCACGTGGCAGAGCGGCAAATAGCACAGGACCGAATAATTGTCGGCGTTCAGTCCATAGGTCTGAACCAGCGCCTCGGCCGAATATAGCAAGTTGCGGTGGGTCAGCTGCGCGCCCTTCGGCTTGCCCGTGGTGCCCGAAGTATAGACGATGACCCCGACGTCATCGGGTCCAATGGCCGCAAGGCTTTCGTTCCACAGCCGGTCGGCAGCGGAATGATCGGCCTGTGCAACCAGATCGCCCCAGCGCAGCAACCGCGGATCGTCGTATCTGCGCATCCCCCGCGGATCGACGACGATGATGCGTTCGAGATGCGGCAGGCCGTCGCCATTTGCGCTGGCATCCAGCACCTTGTCGACCTGTTCCTGGTCGCCGCAAATCACGAACCGGCTTTGCGAATGCTGGACGATATATTGCAGTTCCTGCCAAGGGTTGGTCGGATAGATGCCGACCGTGACCCCGCCGAGCGCCTGGACGGCAATATCAGCAACCAGCCATTCGGCCGTATCGTCGCTGGCAATCGCCAGCCGGTCGCCCCGGCGAAAACCAAGGGATTTCAGGACCAGGGCAAAGTCCTTGACCCGCCGTTCATAGCCGCGCCAACTGGTCGGCTTCCAGATGCCGAGCTCCTTTTCGCGTATGGCGACGGCGTCCGGCGTCCGGCGCGCGCGCTCCTGAAGCAGATGCGGCAATGTCGTGTCGGATGCTGCAAGCATGGCTTGGCTCATCAGCTTGCCCCTTGGCCCAGATATGCGTCGATGACCGCCGGATTGGCCGCGACCTCTTCGGGCGGGCCGGACGCGATCGGCGTTCCGAAATTCAGCACGTGGACGGAATCGGAAATATCCATCACGACATTCATGTCATGTTCGATCATAATGACGGTCAGGCCCAGCTCGTCGCGCAGATCCAGAACGAAACGCGCAATATCTTCGGTTTCTTCCTGGTTCATCCCCGAGACCATCTCGTCCAGCAGCAGCAGCCGCGGCCTGGTCGCCAGGGCGCGCCCCATCTCGACGCGCTTTTGCAAGCCATAGGGCAGCATCGAAACCGGCTGGTTGCGGATTTCCTCGATCTCGAGGAATTCGACGATCCGCTCGACCTCTTCTCGGGCTCGGCATTCTTCGGCCGCGGTCGGCCCAAGATAGAATGCCCCATCCAGCACGCCGGATTTCAGATGGCTGTGCATGCCGACCAGCAGGTTTTCGATCACCGTGCCGTGCCGGAACAGGGCCAGGTTCTGGAAGGTGCGCCCGATTCCCAATGTTGGAAGGTGATGGGGACGATACCGCAGCAGATTCTTGCCCTCGTACAGGATTTCACCCGAACTTGGCGGGTAGAGACGGCAGATCATGTTGAAAAGCGTCGTCTTGCCCGCGCCGTTCGGTCCGATGAAACTGGCGATTTCCCCTTGGCGCACAGAGATCGTCACGTTGTTCAGCGCCTGAAGCCCGCCGAATTTCTTGCCCAGGTTCCGGATTTCGAGGATCGGCCGATCCTGGCTCATGACAGCCACCTCTTTCTGCGCCGATAGTGTTTCAGGTCGCGGAAGGACTTGCGGTCTGCCGACTTGTCCACGCCCAGATAGAATTCCTGGATCTCGGAACTTGCCATCAGCGCCTCCGCCGTCCCGTCAAAGACGATGCGCCCCCGTTCAAGGACATATCCCTTGTCCGCCACCTCTAGCGCGATCCTCGCGTTCTGTTCGACCAGCAGGATGGACAGTTGCTCGCGGTCGCGCAGGAACGAGATCATCTCGAAGATGGTGGACACGATCTTGGGCGCCAGCCCCAGCGAGGGCTCGTCCAGCATCAGAAGTTTCGGCCGCGACATCAGCGCGCGGCCGATGGCCACCATCTGCTGTTGCCCGCCCGACAGATAGCCGGCGACCCTGCGGCGATGCGCCGTCAGGTCGGGAAAGAACTGATAGATTTCCTCGAGCCTCGCGGCCCGGTCCGCCGCGGACGAGGTATAGCCACCCATCAGGATGTTTTCCTCGACGGTCAGGTCTGCAAACAACCTGCGCCCCTCCGGCACCTGTCCGATGCCCGCCTTGACGATCTCCTCGGAAGCCAGCTTGTTCAGCGGCAGATCGCCATAGCGTATGGTTCCCTTGGTCAAGAGCCCGCGCTCCGGGCCCATGATCCCCGAGATTGCCTTCAACAACGTGCTCTTCCCGGCCCCGTTGGAACCCAGCAGACAGACGATCTCTCCCGGAGCAACCAGCAGGGACACGTCCCTGACGGCCTCTACCGTGCGATCATAGAATATCTGCGCATTCACCACGGCCAGTTCAGCCGCTTGCATCGTACTCGACATGCATTGTTCCCCTCCCCCGAAGCGTCGTTCCTTGGTAGCAATAGCCGGGATTCGGCCCAGAATCGCACAAAGAGCAAAGCTAATAGTATGCTAGCTGTCATTACGCTTGCCTGTCAAGTTTTTCTGGTGGAGACAGGCTTCTGGGCACCGCGGACCGCATGACCTGCCACGGGATTTTTTTCCCGGCTGCGACCAGGTCAGCGCCAGGGAACGGACGGACGATGATCGGCGATCCGACCTTGGCGCATCGCGAGGTCGCGGTCCCCTATGCCGGGCGGCTGGCCGAGACCCTGCGCGAGGCGGTGCATGTGATCGAGCAGATGGGCCGGCTTGGCAATCAGGTCCGGGTGGCGATGGTCTCGACGGCGCGAAACTGCGGGCCGCATCTGGTGCAGCAGTTCCTGCGCCGACGCCCCGCGGCGCAGGTCAAGATCAGCATCGCCGACCGCGACAGCCGCATCGCCTTCCTCGAGATCGAGGCACGGCTGGAGGTCTCGCTGGGCTGCGCCGGCCGGCAGCTGGCGCCGATGTCCGCCGCGCCGGCATAGTCGTCGAAGCGCTGCATCCCGTAGGCCACGGAGATGTCGCTCTTCTCGCCATCACTTGTGCAGATCTTTGCCAAATCGCGCGCCGAACTGGATTTCCCTGACCTTCAGGGCATTTTCTTCCCGGCGAGCTATGGCGCGCAAGGGTTGGCGACAGAGCCGGGCATAACCTGTGGCATGTGGCAGCATCGTCCCAACAGCCGTGGCCAGGTGCGGACCCTTTCGACCGATCTTTCCGTAAACCCCGAGATCCAGCCGAACTATCTGGGCGACGAAACCGACCGGCAGACCATGCTGGCCGGCCTGAAACTGGCCCGCAGGCTGATGGGAAGCGATGCCTTGCGCCGCTATGTCGATGCGGAACTGACGCCGGGGCCGGATGTCCAGACCGACGACGAATTGCTGGACTATTGCTATCGGACCGGATCGACCACCTTCCATCCCGTCGGCACCGCGCGGATGGGGCCGGACGGCGATCCGATGGCGGTGGTGGATCCGGCGCTTCGTGTGCGAGGGCTCGGCAAACTCCGGGTTGTCGATGCCTCGGTCATGCCCACGCTGGTTTCCGGCAATACGATGGCCGCGACCCTGATGCTGGCGGCGCGGGCCGGTGACCTGATCCAGGCAGAACGCGTCTGACGACATCGGATATTCGTCTAGGAGCGCTTAAATAGTCGGCCCTCGACGCACCATTCGGAACATGATTCACCCTTGGAACGGCAATGGCGCGGGTGAAGATGCGCGGGACAGACGAAGCAAGCGGGCCGCTGTTCAGTCATGTCGATCTGGAGGCGCGCATCCCGGCACGGCATCCGCTGCGCCAGATCCGGCAGGTGGTGAACGAGGCACTGGCCAGCTTGGACGCCGAGTTCGAGGTGCTTTACACCGACTGGGGTCGCCCATCGATCGCACCGGAGCGGCTGATCCGGGCCAGCCACCGCGATCCATGCTGCCCCTCATTGTCGAGGACCAGCCGCACCGCACGGTCACGCACTTCAGGGGAAAAACTTGTTCGTCGTCTTGCTCATGATGCTCCATCCTGCTCAGGAGTTGGAGCCTCCGGCAAACCCGGCGCGGTTCAGAATCGTGTCATGATCCGGCCCATGCTGAAAGCCGGCTGTGGCATGGAAGACATAGCTGCGAAGACTGGGCTACCCGTCCGACAGATCAGATTTCCCGTGGCCTTGTTGCGCGAAAGCATCTCTCTCTCCGCGTGATCTCGAACGGAAAGCCCCGGAAAAGGGCCTCTGGCGCGCGAATCGCCTGAGCGCCTTGGTCGGCACGCAGCCCCGACGTCGGCCGCCGATCAGACCGGGATCTGCCGCAGGATCAGGAACAGAAGCG
>NZ_SOKV02000003.1:0-196213 GCF_004407025.1 Paracoccus sp. DMF | reverse complement strand
GACGTTGTATCCGATGGCGCTGTGGGGTCGATCATCGTTGTAGTGTCTGCGCCAATCCTCCAGCTTTTCGGCCGCGTCCGCAAGGCTCATGAACCAGTGCGCGTTCAGGCATTCGGACCTGAGCTTACTATTGAAAGCCTCGATGAAGCCGTTGTCTGTCGGCTTGCCGGGGCGTGAAAAGTCGAGCGTCACGCCCTTGGCGTAGGCCCAGAGATCCAGGTCGCGCGAGATGAATTCGCTGCCGTTGTCGACCCGGATTGTCTTCGGGTAGCCGACTTTTGTGCAGATCCGTTCCAGCGTCGTGACCACGTCCTCGCCGCGATATTGGAACCGCACGTCCGTGGCGGGGCAATAGCGGGAATGGGTGTCGACAATGGTTAGGATCCGCAGCTTTTTACCCAAGGCCAGTTGGTCATGGACAAAATCCCTGGCCCATACATCATTCGGCCCGACGGCTTCCGCACGGTCGTCACGCAACTTGGCCTTCACCCGCCGTTTTGGGGTCTTGTTCCGCAGCTGCAGTCCCAAGGCTTTGTAAACGTTATAGACCATCTTAATGCTGACCTCCCAGCCCTCCCGGTCTAGGACAACGTAAACGCGGCGATAGCCATAGCGCACACGCGTCTCACAGATCTCCCGGATCCGCCGTTTCAGCTCTGCCGGATCGGTGCGGCGGGATTTGTAGTGGTAGCTCGAGCAGTCAAATCGCAAGGCCCCACATGCCCTACGGATCGAAACCGCCCAGTCTGCACACATCCCGCGAACCAGTTCACGCGACCGCGCCGGCTTCCGAGCTTTCGCCGCACAACATCCTGCAACATCTGCCGGTCGAGCGTCAGGTCCGCCACGATCCGCTTTAGCCGCGCGTTCTCGTCCTCAAGCTGCTTCAACCGCCGCATCTCGTCGGGCAGCAGCCCGCCATACTTCTTCTTCCAGGCAAAATAGGTCGACTGGCCGATCCCAGCCTTCCGACAGATCTCGGCAACCGACGTGCCTTCCTCGCCTTGCTTCAGAATGAACGCCTTCTGCGCTTCCGTGAACTTCGATGCCTTCATCGTTTTCAGCTCCTGTCCCAGCCGGGGAAGGTTAGCCGAAAACTCCAGCTCTAAACGATCCAGTTTCGAGGGGGCAGAGCACATTCACGCCGGTCGGCGTGGGTTGGGCAATCGCCCGGGGCCTCGGCGATGCGCGGCTGCGTGGCCATGCGGTGCTGGAACTCTCCGGCCTGCCGTTCGGGCTGAGCCCGTCGAGGCTCTGGTCCGGACCTTTGCCGACCGCCGCGCGTTACGGTGCAAGCACCACCGATGTGGGGGCCATCAAACCAGACACGGAGGACACCATGCCACAGACGATCCGACTGCATCGCGTCATCGCCGCGAAATCCGAAAAGCTCTATCGTGCCTTCATCGAGCCCGACGCGGTGGCAAGCTGGCTACCGCCTTGGGGCTTTCTCTGCACCGTCCACGAGCTGGAGGCGAAGGTCGGCGGCCAGCACCGGATGTCGTTTCGCAACTTCGCCACCGGCGACAGCCATGCCTTCGGCGGCAGCTACCTGGAATTGATCCCGGGCCAGCGCCTCGTCTATACCGACCGGTTCGACGACCCCAACCTGCCGGGCGAGATGACGGTCACGGTGGACCTGAAACCGGTGTCGGTGGGCACCGAGATCAGCATCGAGCAGCGGGGCGTGCCGGATATGATCCCGGCCGAGGCCTGCTATCTCGGCTGGCAGGATTCGCTGCACAAGCTGGCGAAACTGGTCGAGCCCGAGATCAACCAATAGGCGCAGGAGCCTTCCGATGACCCCCACCATCACCGCCTTCGCGCGGTCCCCCGACCGCGGCCGGGGCCTGGCGCGCGACATGCGCGTCCGTTGGGCACTGGAAGAGGTCGGCCAGGCCTATGACACGCGCCTGCTCTCCTTCGACGAGATGAAGCAGCCCGCGCATCTGGCGCTGCACCCCTTCGGGCAGATCCCGACCTATCAGGAAGGCGATCTTGCGATCTTCGAGTCGGGCGCCATCGTGCTGCATGTCGCGCAGACCCATGCGGGCCTGCTGCCCGAGGACGCGAAGGCGCGGGCGCGCGCGGCGATGTGGATCTTCGCCGCGCTCAACACGGTCGAGCCGCCGATCATCGAACGCGAGCAGGCCCGCTATCATGAGCGCGACGAGCCTTGGCATGAAGCCCGCCTCCCCATCCTCGAGAAACGCATCCGTGGCCGACTGGAACAATTGTCCGGCCGGCTCAGCAATGCCGACTGGCTCGACGGCACCTTCAGCGCCGGCGACCTGCTGATGGTGACGGTGCTGCGCAGGCTGGACGGAAGCGGTATATTGGAGACGTTTCCGAACCTCTGCGCCTATGTCGCCCGTGGCAAGGCGCGTCCCGCCTATCAGCGCGCCTTCGAGGCGCAACGGGCGGTGTTCACGGCATCGCAAGGCTGAACGGGACGCCGCATTTGCCCACGGCAGCGCGCCGTGCCAAGCCCGGGATGGACCTGCTCTCCAAGCCCGCGCATCCGCGAGGCCGGAAAACGGCCGCGACAGGCACGGGCCAATTCGTCCGGCCCGGCCGAGACCGCTGCCGCAACGGCCAGCGGAATCGACAACACCAGCCCCTCGCAGCCTCGACGGAGCTTAGCCAGGCAGGAATCGTGCTGGAACGAACAGGAACTGCCCGTCCTCCAGCCGGTCGCCGCGTCCGTCCAGGCCGGACCTGCGCATCAGCACGACCTGCACCATCAGGCGGTCCCCGCGCGGGCGATGGCCCGGCCATGCAGCCGCGCCCGGCCCCAGATCCGCGCGCAAGAAGCATCCGGCTGGGACCGGAACCGCACCATCCGCACGGTGCTGGCCATCGTGAAACAAGCCGGGCCCCGCCTGCAAGCGTCCCCTGGCGCCGGCGCTAGCGGCTGACCAGCACCACCTCGCCGGCGCCGGCGCCCGTGGCGATCTGCAGCGCCGCCCATTCCTTGGCCGCCTGGTTGCGGGCCGAGGCGGCCGAGAGCCGGGCGCTGGCCGTCGAGCGGTCGGAATCGAGCAGGTCCAGAAGCGCCAGCCCGCCCTCGGCAAAGCTGGTCCGGGCCAGCCGATAGGCCCGGTCATAGGCCGCTGCCGCGCCTTCCAGCGCCGCGGCCTGCTGGCGATAGCGGCGCAGGTTCGATTGCGCGACCTGCACGTCCTCGACCGCCTGCGACACACCGGCGCGCCAGGCGATCTCGGCCTCGCGCGCCTCGGCGATGCGGCGCGCGCGGGTGGCCTGCAGCGCGCCCTGGTTCAGCACCGGGAACGAGATCGCCGGGCCGAAGCCCCAGGACTTCGCCCCGCCGCTTTCGCTGACCGAGCCCGTCAGCGTCAGCGAGGGCAGCAGGTCGGCCGTCGCCACCCCCACCGCCGCCAGCGCCGCGGCCAGGTCGTATTCGGCCGAGCGCACATCGGGCCGGTTGCGCAGCAGATCCGCCGGCACACCGGCGCGGGCGCTGCCGGGAATGCGGGGCTGGCCCGCGCCGCGGCGCATCTGCGCCTGCACCGAGCTGGCGGGTTCATTGAGCAGCGTCGCGATGCTGAAAACCTGCGCGTCGAACTGTGCCTGATAGCCCGGGATCTCGGCCCGGGCGGCCGCCAGCAGCGCCTCGGCCTGGGCCATGTCGAATTCGCTGACCACGCCGAATTCGCGCTGCTCGCGGGTGATGCGGACGGTCTCCTCGCGGCTCGAGACGGTCTGCCGGGTCAATGCCAGCGCCTGCTGGTAATAGCGCGCGTCGCTATAGGCGTCGATCAGCTCGGCGAGCCAGGCCAGCCGCGCCGTGCCCAGATCCGCCTTGGCGGCCTCGAGGCTGGCCGCCGCGCCCTGCCTTTCGCGCCGGGCGCCGCCGAACAGGTCGAAGACGAAATTCGCGCCAAGGCTGGAGGTGCCGACGTTCTGCACCGCCGCGCCCGCGGTCGAGCCGCGTTCGCGCGCCGCCTCGGCCGAACCGGAGGTCTGGGCCGCAAGCACCCCGGTGCCGCGCAGGTCGGCGGCGGCGGCGCGGATGCGCTCGCGCGCGGCGGCCTCGTCCAGGTTCTGCTTCAGGCCGCGCGCGATCATCTCGTTCAGCACCGGGTCGCGATATTCGGCCCAGAAGGCGCGGTTGGCGACCTTGCCGGCCGGGGTCGTCCCGCCCGCGGCAAAGGTGGCGGGCAGGGGGATCGCGGGGCGGTCGTCGGGATCGGGTCCGACGGCCGCGCAGCCCGCCGCCAGAAGCAGCAGCGCCGGGCCGAGGAAACGGCAGGGAGAAATCACGTCTTGGTTCTCTTTCTGGTGAAATGCTGCACGGTCCTCAGGACCGCGACGTAGAAGACGGCGACCAGGAAGATGCCGACCACAGCCGAGGCCGCGATGCCGCCCAGCACGCCGATGCCGATCGACTGCTGCGCCGCCGCGCCCGCGCCGCTGGCCAGTGCCAGGGGCATGACGCCCAGCATGAAGGCCAGCGTCGTCATCAGGATCGGCCGCAGCCGCATGCGCGAGGCCTCGACCGCCGCCTCGAGCAGCGGCTTGCCCTGCTTGTGCAGCATCTCGGCGAATTCCACGATCAGGATGGCGTTGCGCGCGGCAAGCCCGATGGTGGTCAGCAGGCCGACCTTGAAATAGACGTCGTTCGACTGGCCGAAGACCAGCGCCGCCGCCATGGCGCCGACGATGCCGATGGGCACGGTCATCATCACCGAAAGCGGCACCGACCAGCTTTCGTAAAGCGCCGCCAGCGCCAGGAACACCACCAGGGCCGACAGCGCGAACAGCATCGGCGCCTGGTTGCCCGACAGCCGCTCCTGATAGGACAGCCCCGTCCAGGCGGTGCCATAGCCGCCATCCATGCCGGCGACCAGTTCCTCCATCACCTCCATCGCCGTGCCCGAGGATATGCCCTGCGCCGCCGCGCCCGAGATCTCCATCGAGCGCGTGCCGCCATAGCGCGACAGGCTCTGCGCCTGCTCGGCCCATTCCTGGCTGGTGAAGGCGGCGAAGGACACCATGTCGCCGTCGCTGTTCTTGACATACCATTTCTCGATGTCGTCGGACTGCATCCGCGCCTCGGCCGCGCCTTGGACGATCACCGGGCGCAGCTCGGTCCCCAGCGAGAAGTCGTTCACGTTCGCGCTGGCGAAGATGATGGACAGCGTGGTGTTCAGGTCCGAGATCGACAGGCCATAGGCCGCCGCCTTCTGCTGGTCGATGTCGATGCGGCGCGAGGTCTCGAAGGGCGCGTCATTGCCCTGCAGGCTGGTGACGCGGCCATCCGCCGTGGCCTTCCGGACCAGTTCGTCGGCGGCATTCGCCAAGGCCGCCTGGCCGCCTCCGGCCTGGTCGATCAGCTGCATGGTGAAGCCGGCGGTATTGCCCATGCCCTGGATCGCCGGCGGCTGCATGAAGAACACCTGCCCGTTGCGGTTCGACATGAAGCGCATGTTGCCGCGCGTCGCCATCGAGGCGGCGTCGAAACCCTCGCGCTGCTCGAAATCCTTCAGCTTGATGAAGATCATCGCATTGCGCTGTCCGGTGCCGCCGAAGCCGAAGCCAAGCGCGGCAAAGACGCTTTCGGCGGTGTCGGTTTCCTCGGCCAGGACGAATTGCTCGACCTCTTCGACCAGGGCCTGGGTGCGCGCGGCGGTCGAGCCTTCGGGCGTTTCCACCATGACCATCAGAACGCCCTGGTCCTCGGACGGCAGGAACGAGCCGGGCAGCTTCTGGTAAAGCATGTAGGCCCCGGCGCCGAAGGCCAGCAGCACGACCAGGAAGCGGAAGGGCCGGCGCACGAAGGCACCGACCGCCCCGGCATAGCCGTTGGTGGCGCGGTCCAGGTTGCGGTTGAACCAGCGCGCGGGCGCGATGCCGTCGCCATGGCCGCGCGGCTTCAGCAAGGTGGCGCACATGGCCGGGGTCAGGATCAGCGCCACCGCCAGCGACAGCACCATGGCCGAGATGATGGTGACCGAGAACTGGCGATAGATCACCCCGGTCGAGCCGGACATGAAGGCCATGGGCAGGAACACCGCCGACAGCACCAGCACGATGCCGACCAGCGCCGAGGAAATCTCGTCCATGCTCTTCTCGGTCGCCTCGACCGGGCCGATGCCTTCCTCCTCCATCACCCGCTCGACGTTCTCGACCACGACGATGGCGTCATCGACCAGCAGGCCGATGGCCAGCACCATGGCGAACATGGTCAGCGTGTTGATCGACATGCCGAAAAAGGACAGCACGCCGAAGGTGCCCAGCAGCACCACCGGGATCGCCAGCGTCGGGATCAGCGTCGCGCGCCAGCTTTGCAGGAAGACCAGGATCACCAGGAAGACCAGCACCACCGCCTCGATCAGCGTGTGATAGACTTGGTTGATGGATTCCTCGACAAAGGGCGAGGTGTCGTAGGGATAGACGATCTTGACGCCCGCCGGCAGCGAGGATTGCAGCCCGTCCAGCACGTTGCGCACCGCCTCGGCCGTATCGACCGCATTCGCGCCCGTGGCCAGGTTCACGCCGAAGCCCGCCGCCGGCTGGCCGTTGTAGCGCGAGGCGCTGCCGTAATCCTCTTGCCCGATCTCGATATCGGCCACGTCGCCCAGGAAGACCGTGGCGCCGTCGCTGTCGGTGCGCAGCAGGATACGCTCGAACTCGCGCACCGAGGTCAGCTGCGACTGCGCCGAAAGCCCCACGTTCAGCTGCTGGCCCTTGACCGTGGGCTGGCTGCCGAGGCTGCCCACGGTGACATTGGTGTTCTGTTCGCTGACCGCCGAGACCACGTCCGAGGGCGTGACCTGGTATTGCAGCATCCGGTCCGGGTCCAGCCAGATGCGCATCGCATAGCCCGAGCCGAAACTTTGCACCGATCCGACCCCGACGGTGCGCTTGACCGGATCCTCGATCACCTGCGCCACCAGATCGCCCAGTTCCAGCGAGCTGTAGCTGCCATCGGTCGAGGTCAGCGCCCCCACCAGCAGGATCGACGAGGTCGAGCGCGTGACCGAGACGCCCTGGCTTTGCACCGCGTCGGGCAATTGCGAGGTCACCAGCTGCAGCTTGTTCTGCACCTGCACCTGGGCGATATCGGGGTCCACGCTGTCGTCGAAGGTCAGCTGGATCGAGCTCGACCCCTGCGACGAGGTCGAGGTCATGTAGGTCAGCCCGTCAAGGCCGGTCATGCCATCCTCGATGATCGAGGTCACCGAGTTCTCCACGATGTCGGGCGAGGCGCCGGTATAGGTGGCGCCGATGCGCACGGTGGTCGGCGCGATGTCGGGATATTGCGCGATGGGCAGGCTGCCAAGGCCATAGACCCCGGCCAGCATGGTGATGATGGCCAGCACCCAGGCAAAGACCGGCCGGTGAATGAAGAAGCGTGCCATGCCGGGTCACTCCGCCTGCGTCGCCGGCAGGTCGCGGACCACGCCGTTCTCGTCGATCTCGACCGTGACCGGCGCGACCTCGGCGCCCTCAGCGAGGCCGGTCGCGCCGTTCACGATCAGCGCGTCGCCGTCCTTCAGCCCCGCGGTGACGATCCAGCTGTTCTGATGCACGCCCTCCTCGGTCAGCACCCGCTTCGCGGCCTTGCCGTCCGCGGCCACCCAGGCCGAAAGCGTGCCGTCGCGGCTGCGCGTCGTGGCCATCTGCGGCACCAGGAATGCCTGGATCCGGCCGATCTCGATGGTGCCGCGCACGAACATGCCGGGCAGGATGCGGCGCTCGGGGTTGTCGAAGCGGAAGCGGAAGTCGATGGCCCCGGTCGAGGTCGAGACGGTATAGCCGGGCGCCACCATCTCGCCGGTGGCGGCATAGGTCACGCCGTTCTCCAGCGTCAGCTGCGCCTTCAGCGCCTGGCTCATCTCGATCTGGCCCGACTCGATGCGGTCGCGGATGCGCTGCAGCCGGGCCGAGGGCTCGTACATGTCCACGTCGATCGGGTCGAGCTGCGTCACCGTCGCCAGCGCGTCGCTTTGCCCCGAGGTCACCAGGTCGCCCGGCGATACCGCGGCGACCGAGGGCAGCCCGTCCAGCGGGCTGGCGATCGTGGTCCAGGAAAGCTGCGTCTCGGCCAGCTTCAGCGCTGCCTCGGCGGCGGTGACGGCGGCGCGCGCCTGCTCCATCGTGGCCTGGGCCTGCTCCAGCGCCGCCTGGGTCGAGCCCGATCCCTGCAGCTTGCGCGAGCGTTCATAGGCCGCTTCGGCCTGCGGCACGGCGGCATTGGCCGAGGCGAGATTGGCGCGCGCCTCTTCGACCGCGGCCTCATAGGTGGTCGGGTCGATCTGGAACATCGGCGCGCCCGCCTTGATCGGCTGGCCGGGCTTGTAGAGCACCTCGCTCACGAAACCGTCCACGCGCGGGCGGATATCCACCGCGTCCCGCGCCACGGCCCGGCCGGGCAGGGTGCTGACCAGCGGCACGGATTCGGCCTTGACCGCGACGACCCCGACCTGCTTCGGCCCGGTCGCCGGAGGCTGCTGCGCGACGGCCGGTCCCGCAACGGACAGGACAGCCAAGGCGATGCCCAGCCGGGCAAACCGAAGAAACGATGGATAGGTCATGGGATAATCCTTGGTCGAAAACGGACGGCGCGGTTCAGTCTGCCACAGGTTGCTGCTTGACGAGAGGCTTTATCCTGCGCCGCCCCCGAATGTCCGAAGCCGGACCGGCCCGTTCAGCAGCGCGCCGATCCCGGCAGCGCGTTCGGCACGGCCGGAAGCCCGGCCGATCAATGCGCAGGCTTTGCACCAGATCAGCGCGCCGAGCCGCCGTGCCAGCCGGTCGTGGTCGTGCTCCCGGGATCACCCGATCTGTCCCTCGCCGGGTGCTGCCGCCGGACCCGGCGGTCTGGCAAGGATTTCGACCAGGGCGATGCTGTCGCGCAGGGCGCCGGCGACGACCGGGTTCAGCACCAGGTCGAGCAGGCCGCCCCGTGCATCGACCAGCCGAAAGACCAGCCCTTCGCCACCGAACTCGACCAGGCTGAACGACACCGGCTCCATCCGTCGCGCGCCGGCGCCGGCCACGTCGCCGCGCGGCACGCAAAGCGCCATGCGCCGGCGGGCTTCGGCAAGGGTGAGGCTGGTCATGATCGCGCGCGTCCTGTCTGTCCCGGGGGGGCGGTTCTGCCGCCGCCCGCGATCATGATGCCCGACAATCGCCCCGGCGCACGCGGTGATTTGTAAGGAATTGTTTCCAGGCGGAGAGGGGAAACGTTTCGTTACAAATTCGGCCTCGGCGGAAACTTCTCGACACGGACAAGACCAAGGATGGAAACGGCCGGTCGCTGTTTTCAGGCGCAGGCGGGCGGGTGGCGCCGCTGTGGTGCCGGATGGATTCGCGGAGAGCAGGGAGCCTTGGCGGATGCTGCAGGCCGCGGCCATCGCGAAAGAGGCCCGACCGGCAGTCGGGCCGCTTTCACTGATCGGTCGTCAGGCCAGATGGCAGGCGACCGCCTGTCCGGGGGCAAGCTGGCGCAGGGCCGGCATCCGCTGTCGGCAATCCTCGACCGCGATCGGGCAGCGCGAGGCGAAGCGGCAGCCCTTGGGCAGGTTCACCGGGCTGGGCGGGTCGCCCTGCAACCGCGCGCCGCCGCCCCGCCGCCGATGCTCGGGCGCAAGCGAAGGTGCCGCGGCGATCAGCGCCTGGGTATAGGGATGGCGCGGCGCGGCGAAGATCTGCGCCGCCGGCGCCTTTTCCACGATCTGGCCCAGATACATCACCGCGATCTCGTCGCAGATGTGGCGCACGACGCCCAGGTCGTGGCTGATGAACAGATAGGTCAGCCCGGTCTCGCGCTGCAGGCGGCGGATCAGGTTCAGCACCTGCGCCTGCACCGCCACGTCCAGCGCCGAGACCGGCTCGTCGAAGACGATCAGGTCGGGCTTGGTCGCCAAGGCTCGCGCCAGCCCGATGCGCTGCCGCTGCCCGCCCGAAAACTGATGCGGGTAGAGCGATTTCAGCTCGGGGCGCAAGCCCACCTGGGTCAGCAGCTCCTCGACCCGCGCGTCGCGGCCGGAGGGTTCGCCCAAGCCCAGCAGGTCCATGGGCTGGCGGATGATCCGCCCGACCCGGTCGCGCGGGTTCAGCGACGAGAACGGGTCCTGGAACACCATCTGGAAGCGCGGCCGGGCGCGGCGCAGCTCCTCGCCCTCGATGCGGCTGATGGGCGTGCCGTCCAGGTCGATCTCGCCGCCGGTGATCGGGGCAAGGCGCATCACCGCCAGCGCCGTGGTGGTCTTGCCCGAGCCGGAT
This sequence comes from Paracoccus sp. DMF, assembly GCF_004407025.1. NCBI lineage: Bacteria > Pseudomonadati > Pseudomonadota > Alphaproteobacteria > Rhodobacterales > Paracoccaceae > Paracoccus > Paracoccus sp. DMF. Next base: position 185,959 of record NZ_SOKV02000003.1, on the reverse strand, counting down.
TCGCCGACGATGCCCAGCGTCTGGCCGCGTTGGATGTCGAAATTGACCCCATCGACCGCATGGACGGTGCCGCCGTTCGCGGTGGGGAAATGCACCTTGAGGTCGCGGACGGAAAGAAGCTGGGTCATGCGGGGACCTCGCGGGGTTCAAGCTGGATGCAGGCGGCCGAATGGTCGCCGGTCATGGCGATATGGCGGGGCTGGGCGGCGCGGCAGGCCTCGACGGCCAGCGGGCAGCGCGGCGCGAAGGCGCAGCCGCGCCCCAGGTCGGTCAGCGCCGGCACGATGCCGGGGATCTCGGGCAGGTCTGCATCCGGATCGGCATCGACGCGCGGGATGCTGGCCAGAAGGCCGCGCGTATAGGGATGGCCGGGATCGTCCAGCACGGCGTCGGCCGGGCCGCGCTCGATGACGCGGCCGGCATACATGACCGCGACCTTGTCGGCCATTTCCGCCACCGCGCCCATGTCATGGGTGATCAGGACGATGGCGGTGCCGGTCTTTTGCCGCAGCTCGTCCAGCAGGCCGAAGATCTGCGCCTGCACGGTCACGTCCAGCGCCGTGGTCGGCTCGTCCGCGATCAAGAGCTTCGGCTCGCAGGACAGCGCCATGGCGATCATCACCCGCTGGCGCATGCCGCCGGAAAGCTGGTGCGGATAGGCGCGGGCGCGCAGCTCCGGCTCGGGGATGCCGACGGCGCGCAGCATGTCCACGGCGCGGGCGAAGGCGGCCCGGGGGCTGACCTTCTGGTGCAGCCGCACCGCCTCGGCGATCTGCTCGCCGCAGGTGAAGACCGGATTCAGCGAGGTCATCGGCTCCTGGAAGATCATGGCGATGTCGCCGCCGCGGATTTTGCGCATCTCGGACTGGCGCAGCTTGGTCAGGTCGCGGCCCTGGAACAGGATGCTGCCGCCGACCACCTTGCCGGGGGGCGAGGGGATCAGGCCCAGCACCGACAGCGCGGTCATGCTCTTGCCGCAGCCGGATTCGCCGACGATGGCCAAGAGCTCGCCCGGGGCGACGCTGAAGGACACGTCGTCCAGCACATGGGCCACGCCGCGGCGGGTGGCGAAATCGACCTTGAGGTTGCGGATGTCCAGAACGGGTTCGGTCATGGCTCAGCGCTCCCTCATCCGGGGGTTGAAGGCATCGTTCAGCCCGTCGCCGACCAGGCTGACGCCCAGCACGGTCAGGAAGATCATCGCCCCGGGCAGCGTCACCACCCACCAGGCGTCCAGCAGGTATTCCCGGCCCGAGCCGATCATCAGCCCCCAGGACATGACGTTCGGGTCCGACAGGCCGAGGAAGCTGAGCCCGGCCTCGAACAGGATCGCCATGCCGATGGTCAGCGTGGCCGAGACGATCAGCGGCGGCAGGGCGTTGGGCAGGATCACGCGCCAGATGATGTTGCCGTCGCCGGCGCCGATGGCGCGCATGGCGCTGACATATTCCAGCGTGCGGATGCGGCGGAACTCGGACCGGGTCAGGCGCGCGGTCTGCGGCCAGCTGACGATGCCGATGGCCAGCGCCACGTTGATGAGCGTCGGCTGGAACAGCGTCACCACGACCATGGCGAACAGCAAGGGCGGCAGCACCTGGAAGAACTCGGTCACGCGCATCAGCATGTCGTCCACCCAGCCGCCGTAGAAGCCGGCATAGGCGCCGATCAGCACCCCGATCAGCATGGTGATCGCTGCGGCGGCAAAGCCCACGGCCAGCGTGGCGCGGCCGCCCGCGATCAGCCCGGCCAGGATGTCGCGGCCCAGGTTGTCGGTGCCCAGCGGAATGGTCGCCTCTTCGCCGGGCGGCGTCAGCGGCGCCCAGACGATCTCGAACGGATCGACCTGGTAGAGATGGGGTCCGGCGAAGGTCATTGCCATGACCAGGATCAGCAGCGCCAGGCCCAGCATGGCCGAGGGGCTGCGGCGAAAGATGTCCCAGGCTTCGGCCATGGGACCGCGGGCGGCTGGAACCGTGGTTCTGGCGGGCGCGGTCATGTCTCTAGCGTCCTTTGGCAAGGCGCGGGTCCAGCAGGCGCGACACGAAGTCGGTCAGCAGGTTCGCGATGATGACGATCAGGGTAGAGAAGAACAGGATGCCCAGCACGGTCGGATAGTCGCGCGCCAGGATCGACTGGAAGGCCAGCGTACCAAGGCCGGGCCAGCTGAACACCGTCTCGACCAGCACCGCGCCCGAGATGATGGCGCCGAACTGCATCCCGGCGACGGTCACGACCGGCAGCAGGGCGTTGCGGAAGGCGTGGCGGCCGAAGACCTGCCGCTCGCTGACGCCCTTGGCGCGGGCGGTGCGGATATAGTCGGCACCCAGCACCTCCAGCATCGAGGCGCGGGTCAGCCGGCTGTATTGCGCCAGATAGACCAGCCCCAGCGTCAGCGCCGGCAGCACCAGATGGTGGGCAATGTCCAGGATCCGGCTCAGCAACCCGCCCTGTTTCACCACGTCGATCATGCCGGCGATGGGGAACAGCGGGATGGTGGCGCCGAACAGGATCACCAGCATCAGCCCGGTCCAGAACACCGGCGCCGAATAGCCCACCAGCGACAGCACCGTGACCAGCGCCGAGGCGATGCCGCGCGGATTGCGCGAGGCGAGCATCCCCAGCCGCGTGCCGACTACCAGCGCGAAACCCAGCGCGGTCGCCACCAAGAGCATGGTCGGCCCCAGCCGCGACAGGATCAGGTCGACCACCGGGCGGTTGTAGAAATAGGACATGCCCAGGTCGCCCTGCAGTGCGCGGCCCAGGTAAAGCCCCAGCTGGGTCAGCAGCGGCTTGTCCAGCCCGTATTGCTGGCGGATCGCGGCCATGACCTCGGCGCTGGCGCCACCCATCTCGCCGGCGATGACCTCGGCCGGATCGCCGGGGGCGAGCTGGATCAGCAGGAAGTTCAGGACAAGGACAGCAAGGATCAGGGCGGCCGCATAAAGCAGCTGCCGCAGGATAGGTCGAAACATCGGGATTGCCTCCGCCGGTTACTGCTTCAGCCAGACCTCATCCATCGGCCCCATGGTGCCCCAGATCGAGACGGGCGGGTTCTGCACGGCCTGCGCATAGACCGTGTGATAGGGCACTTCGTTGATGAAATGGATCGGGATGTCGGTGGTGATCTGCTTGAAGGCCTGGGCGTAAAGCTGCTGGCGCTTGGCCAGGTCCGGCTCGACCCCGGCGGCGTTCATCAGCTTGTCCACCTCTTCGTTGCAATATTGCTGGGTGTTGGACCAGATGATCCCCTGACGGATATTCGAGCAGAGATAGGTCCGGTTCACCCCGATCACCGGGTCGCCCCAGTTGAAGACCTGGTCCATGGTCATGTCGAAGTCATAGGACGACACGCGCTGCGACCAGGTCGGAAAGTCGGGCGAGGAGCGCACGGTGACCGCGATCCCGACCTTGGCCAGCGCCGCCTTGACATATTCGGCGACGGCGCGCTGCTGTTCCTCGACATCGGGCATGTAGTCGATGCGCAGTTCCAGCGGCTTGCCGCCCTCGCCATAGCCCGCCTCGGCCAGAAGCGCCTTGGACGTGTCCAGGTCGAAGTCGTAGCGCGCGACATCCTCGGTATGGAAGGGGCTGCCCTGCGCGACCGGCTCGATCGAGGGCTTGGACAGGCCCGAATGCAGCGCCTTGGTGACGAAGTTGCGGTCGATGGCATGGGCGATGGCCCGGCGCACCCGCAGGTCCGACAGCGCCGGATGCCTGGTGTTGAAGGCCAGCCAGTTCAGCGGGCCGATGCCGGCATAGCCCTTGTCGGTCACGGTCAGGTTGCCGGATTTCTCCAGCCGCCGGATCAGGCGGGTGCCGTCGAGCAGCGGGAACATCTGCGCCTCGCCCGATTCCAGCGCCAGCACGCCCGAGTTGGCATCCTGGTATTGCCGGATCACGATGCGGTCCAGATAGGGCTTTCCTTCCAGGAAGAAGCCGTCATAGCGCTCCAGGATGATGTGCTGGCCCGGCTCGAACGCGACCACCTTGAAGGGTCCCGAGCCGACCGGCAGGTTGTTCTTGGGGTTCGACTTGATGTCCTGGCCGTCGTCGAAGACGTGCTTGGGCAGGATCGGCGTCAGCGAGGCCGACAGCACCAGCAGGATCGCCGGATGCGGCTGCTTCATGCGGATGACCACGGTCTGCGGATCGGGCGCCTCGAAGGCCTCGACCGGTTCGAGCATGCTTGAGAACGGGTGGTTCTCCTTGACCACGCCCAAGGACCAGATCACGTCCTCGGCGGTGATGGGCGAGCCGTCGTGGAAGGTCGCGCCCTGGCGCAGCTTCAGCGTCAGCACCTTGCTGTCCTCGCTGAATTCCCAGCTTTCGGCCAGATAGGGCTGCGGGGTGAAATCCTCGCCATAGCGCAGCAGCGTGGCAAAGATCTGCGCCGCCGGCACGGCGGTCGCGACGCCCGACTGCACGGCCGAGTTCAGGTGGCGCGGCTTGTGCACCGAGGCCAGCACCAGCGTCCCGCCCTTTTGCGCCTCCTGGGCGGAAAGCGCGGGGGCGGTGGCAAGCGCGGCCAGCGCCACGGCACCGGCCAGCAGGAAACGACGCGAGAAGGCGGGGGGAAGGGTCATCTGGTTCTCCGTGTTGGGCGCGCGCCGAATTCTGTGTTGACGCTGCGTCCTTTATGGATCGGTCATCGGCAGGCTTTGCGGCAAATGCATTTTTGCGCCCGAATTCCTCAGAAATCCTGTGGAAGGTAGGGCCGCACGAAGGCGCGGTCGAATTCGCCGCGCATCGCCTGCATCTCGCAAGTGGCGATGATCGCTTCGCAAACCGGGGTCAGCTGCACGTCGCGCCGGGTCAGTACCCCGGCGCGCGGCGCGTCGTGTTCGCCGGCCAGCGGCAGGCGCACCAGGTCGCCGCGGGCATAGGTCTGCTTGCTCATCGGGCGGATGTTGAAGATGCCGTAGCACATGCCGGCCGCGATCAGCGCCCGCATCATGTCGGTCGAGCGCGCCGAATAGGCCACGTTCGGCTTGAGGCCGCGCGTCGCGAACAGGTCCATCAGGTAGCGCCGCGACAGGTCCAGGTCCAGCACCACCAGCGGCTCGGGCGCCAGTTGCTCCAGCGTGACGAAGCGGCCGCTGGCCAGCGGATGCGTCGCCGGCAACGCGGCATGGGGATGGCCGACGAAAAGCGGCAGGAAGCGATAGGCCAGCTCGTTGATCAGCCCGTAGCAGAAGGCGAAATCGGCGTCGCCGGTATCGACGGCGCGCACCACCTCCTCCCAGTTGCCCTCGACCACCTCGATCATCAGGTTGGGATAACGCTCGCGCACCTCGCACAGGATCGTCGGCAGCAGGATCGGCGCCAGTGGCGTGAAGCAGGCGATGCGGGCGGTGCCGTCGATGCGCTGCTCCAAGTCGGCGATCTTGCCGTCGAAGCGCGCCTGCGCCACCAGCAGCAGCCGGATCTCGTCGATGATCTTGCGTCCGAAGCTGGTCGCCCCGATCCCGCGCGAGGGCACGCGGGCAAAGACCGGCTGGCCCAGCTGCGCCTCGATATGGTCGATGGCGGCGGCGATGGACGAGGGCGAGACCGCCAGCGCCTCGGCCGCGGCGGTGATCGACTGGTGCCGTTCGGCCGCCTCGATATAGCGCAGGTGCTTCAGGGTGTAATGCATCCGACCCTCAGGAAAATAGCGGAAATCCCGCGCAATTATGCATTTCACGCAGGATGTTTGTCACGGCTAATCTGCCCGCAACGCCGGATCCGACGGAGAAATTGCATGATCCCGACCGTTTTTTCAGCACGCCGCATCATCACCATGGACCCGTCGCGGCCCGAGGCGACGCATGTGATGGTGTCCCATGACGGGCGCATCCTTGCCGTCGGCGGCCCCGAGGACATGCAGGACCGGGGCGAGCTGCACCACGACGACCGATTCGCGGACAAGGTGCTGATGCCCGGTTTCGTCGAGGGTCATGCCCACATGATGGAGGGCTCGGTCTGGCGCTTCACCTATCTGGGCCATTACGACCGCGTGGCCCCGGACGGCCGGCGGTGGCAGGGCATCACCAGCACCAACGCGCTGGTCCAGCGCCTGCGCGACCGCGCCGCGGAATTGGCCGACGGCCCCGTCGTCGGCTGGGGCTTCGATCCGCTTTTCGTGCCGGGCGACCGGCTGTCGCGGCTGGACCTCGACCGGGTCTCGACCACGCGGCCGGTGGTGGTGCTGCATTCCAACATGCACCTGCTGACCGCCAACAGCGTGGCGCTGGACCTGGCCGGCTATGACGAGAACACCGACGTGCCCGGCGTCATCCACACCGAGGACGGCGAATTGCACGGCGAGCTGCACGAGATGGGCGCCATGTTCCCGGTCATGCGCCGGGTCGGCGCCAGCTTCCGCGCCATGGGCGGCGACCCCGAGGCGATCTGGAACTTCGCGCGCTCGGCCTGCCGGGCGGGGGTCACCACCTCGACCGACCTGCTGAACGAACTGGGCGACGAGGTGCTGGCCGACCTGTTCGCCACCACGGCCGACGCCGGCTATCCCTTGCGGCTGGTGCCGATGCTGTCGGCGCTGGCGCTGCCGCCCGAGGCGGTGGCGGCGCGGGCGAAGGCGCTGCGGGCGCAATCGACCGACCGGGTGCGGCTGGGCGGGGTCAAGATCGTCACCGACGGCTCGATCCAGGGCTTTACCGCGCAGCTGCTGGCGCCGGGCTATCACCGCGGCACCGACAACGGCATCTGGAACATCGCCCCCGAGGCGCTGAACGTCCTGGTGGACGACCTGAACCGCCAGGGCATCCAGATGCATATCCATGTCAACGGCGACGGCGCCAGCCTGGCCGCCATCGAGGCGCTGGAGGCGGCGCTGGCCGGGCATTTCCGCCCCGACCACCGCCATGTGCTGCAGCATTGCCAGATGGCCGACCGCGCCCAGCTGCGCCGCATCGCCGCGCTGCAATGCTGCGTGAACCTGTTCGCCAACCACCTGTATTATTTCGGCGACAAGCATTACGAGATCACCATCGGCCCCGAGCGCGCCTGCCGCATGAACCCCTGCGCCAGCGCGCTGGAGATGGGCATCCCGCTGGCCATCCATTCCGACGCGCCGATCACGCCGCTGGCGCCCCTGGTCACCGCCTGGTGCGCGGTCAATCGCCGGACCGACAGCGGCCGGCAGCTGGGCACCTCGGAACGCATCCCGCTGGACGCGGCGCTTTACGCCATCACCCTGGGCGCCGCCCATACGCTGAAGCTGGACGCCGAACTCGGCTCGGTCGAGGTCGGCAAGCGCGCCGATTTCGCCGTGCTCGAGGACGATCCGCACGCCCTCGGCCCCGAGCACCTGCGCGAGGTCCGGGTCTGGGGCACCGTCTTCGGCGGCACCCCGGTCGCGGCCGGGTCGTTCTGACCATGGCCGCGCCGCTGCCCGTCAACCTGCTCTGCGGCTATCTGGGCGCGGGCAAGACCACGCTGCTGAACCGGCTGCTGGACCGGCAGGGCGAGCGCATCCTGGTCATGGTCAACGATTTCGGCGACATCGCGGTCGATGCGGCGCTGATCGCCGGCCGCTCGGCCGACACGATCCAACTCAGCAACGGCTGCATCTGCTGCTCGATGGGCGGCGGGCTGTTCGACGCCTTCGAGCGGGCGCTGAGCCTGCGCGACCGGGTGGACCGGCTGGTCATCGAGGCCAGCGGCGTGGCCGAGCCCCGGCGGTTGGCCGCCTTTGCCCTGGCCGAGCCCGAGCTGGACTGTCGGGCGGTGGTGGCGGTGATCGATCCGCAAAGCCTGGCCGAGCGGCTGGCCGACCCTCGGATCGGCAAGGTGGCGGAAAGCCAGATCCGCGGCGCCGATGCCGTCTTCCTGTCGCGCGCCGACATCGCCGGCCGCGCGGCGTTGCGCCGTGCGGCGCGGCTGGTCGCCCGGCTCAACCCGCTGGCCAGCCAGCATCTGGCGCCGGACAGCGGCTTCTCGCAGGCATTGGCGGCGCCCCATGACGGCCGCAGCCTTGCGGCCCTGGCCCCGGACCCGGACCATGGCCGGCTGTTCGCCAGCCGCACGATCAGCCTTGTCCCGGCCCCGGATCGCCAGCAACTCGTCGCGATCATCGACCGGCATCGGCGGGCGGTCCACCGGCTCAAGGGCTATGTCCTGCTGCCCGGCTCGGACGGTCCGCAGCTGCTGCAGCTGGCCGGGGGCGTGCTGTCGCTGGACCCGGCCGCGCCGCCCGAGGGCATGGTCACGAACCGGCTGGTCGCCATCTCGCCGGATGCGGGGGCGCTGGCGCAACTGGCCGCCGATCTCGCGCCGGTGCCGTCCTGCGCGGCCCGGCGCGGCTGATTGCAGGCCAGAGGCCGTGCAGTCAGGTCAGGCCCGCCTTGCGCAGCCCCTCGACATAAAGCTCCAGGTCATCGGCATGTTTCAGCGGCGGCACCTTGCGCCAATGCGCAATGGTGAAGTTCGGATGCACCTGCATCACCGCGCGGGCATGGCGGCGCGCCTCGTCCATCTGGCCCAGCAGCGCGTGGCTGGCGGCCAGCAGCCGGTGCGCCTCGGACTGGTCGCGCATCTTGTAGAGCGTCTCGATGGTCCTGGCATAGTCGCCATGGTGGAAATAGGCATCGCCCAGGAACCACAGATAGGCGTCCGGGTAATAGGGGTTCAGCCGCATCGCCCGTTCCAGCAGTTTCACCGCGCGGTCGCCCTGCCGGACATAGGCCAGGCAGTCGCCGGTATAGGCCAGCAGGTCGGCGTCGTTGGGGTTCAGGTCCAGCGCATGTTCATAGGCGGCCAGCGCCTCGTCGTGCTGCTTCTTGTAGAGATGCGCCAGGCCCATCTCGGAAAAGCCGCGCGAATCGAGGCTGTCGCATTGCACCGCCCGCTTGGCCAGGACCAGCGCCTGGTTCAGCGCCGCATCCGGGTCGCTGGTCCAGTTGTAGCGCCATTCGACGTTGAAGGTGCGCGACATCGCCGCATAGCTGCGGCCATAGCTGGGGTCGAGATCGCGCGCCTCTTCGAACAGCCGCCGCGCATGCAGGTTGGCATCGGGCAGGAAGCGCAGGCCCATGTCCTGTCCGCGCAGCACCAGCCCATAGGCGTAAAGCGGCGGATGTGCCTGTTCGGCCAGCCGGCGCCGCTCGGCGGTGTCGAGCTGGATCGCCACCCGCGCCGCGGTCATCGCGGTCACGTCGTCCTGGAAGTCGAAGATGTCCTGCATGACGCCGTCATAGCGTTCGGACCAGATGACGTTCTCGGATTCCGCCTCGGCCAGATCGACGGTGATGCGCAGCCGGTTGCCGGCTCGGCGGAACCCGCCGGTCAGCAGATAGCGGACGCCCAGCCGGCGGCCGATCTCGCGCAGCGAGGTGGTCTGCGCCGCGGCCAGGACCGAGGAATGCCGCGCGATCACCATCAGCTGCCGGAACCGGCTGAGATTGGTGATCAGGTCGGCGACGATGCCCTGGCACAGATGCCGGTCGCGGGGATCGGCCGAGAGATTCTCCATCGGCAGGATCGCCAGCGAGGCGTCGGGCTGGCTGGGATCGGTGCGCAGCAGCAGGTCGCGGGGCAGGGGGGTCGCGGGTGCGGCGGCGGGGGCCGGGGGCAGCACGGCATAGACCTCGACCGGGGCCGAGATGTTCTTCAGCCGCCGCCGCCCCAGCGAGCGCAGCGCCAGTTCGGCATTGTCGCGCACCATGCGGTACACCGTCTCGGTGACGCAGATGCCGCCGGGGTCGGCGAAGCTCTGGATCCGCGCCGCCAGGTTGACGCTGTGGCCATAGACCCCGTCGCGGCCCTCGAATGTCTCGCCCAGCGAGATGCCGACGCGCCAGGCGATCGGCTCGCGCGCCTCGGCCCAGGCGGATTCGCAGGACAGTTCGCGCTGCATCTCGATGGCGAAATGCAGCGCCTGGTGGACGTCCTCGAACACGGCGACCAGCCCGTCCCCGGCGGTATTGACCACGGTGCCGCCGTAATCGCCGACCAGATTGCGGATCAGCGCCAGCGAACGGGTCAGCCGCAGGATGGTTCCCGCCTCGTCCTGCTCGATCAGGCGGGTATAGCCGTGGATATCGGCATAAAGCACCGCCTGAAGCCGGGGGCCGGTCAAACCGGGCTGTTCGGTCATGGCTAGTCCAAGGCTCCTTTCGATGGCACCGAGAAAGGCGCAGGCGCCCGGCCTGTCAAGCCCGGATCGCGCCGCCGCGTCAAGTCACGCGGCCCGTGACAGCCGCCGGCACGGGTCTATAATGCCGCCATGACCTATGACCGGCACCCTATTCCGCAATTCGGCCTGCGTCCGGCGCATCCCGAGGAATTTCCCTTTGCCGAGGCGATCCATATCGACGCGATGCGGCCCCTGATGCAGCAGCTGGACGCCTGGGACGAGCCGATGCGCCGGGCGGCGATCCGGCGCTCGTTCAAGGCGGCGGATTCCCGCATCATCACCCTCGAGGGCAGGGACATCGGCTGGATGCAGGTCACCGAGCGCGATGCCGACTACAACCTGGCGCAGCTGCAGCTGCTGCCGGAATACTGCGGCCGGGGCATCGGCTCGCGCATCCTGCGCGACCTGCTGCACCGGGCGGCGGCCGAGGGCAGGACCGTTTCGCTGTCGGTGGTGCGGACCAACCGCGCCATCGGGCTTTACCTGCGGCTGGGCTTTCGCATGATCGACCCCGACGCGACGCCGATCCTGGACATGGTCTGGACGCCCGAAGGATTGCGGCGCTGACGCCCGAGGCCGCGACCAAGGGCTATCGCCGCGGCTGCCACCGCGGCGTCGCCCCTGCGCAGACCGTGGCGCGGGTCCGGCCGCTGATGGCGCGGATGGGCATCACCCGCATCGCCGACGTGACCGGGCTGGACCGGATCGGCGTGCCGGTGGTGATGGTCTGCCGGCCGAACGCCCGCTCGCTGGCGGTGTCGCAGGGCAAGGGGCTGGACCTGGATGCCGCCATCGCCTCGGGCCTGATGGAGGCGGCCGAGCTTTACCACGCCGAGCATGTCGAGGCGCCGCTGAAGCTGGGCAGCCTGAACGAGCTCGCGCATTCTCATGCCATGATCGACGTGGACCGGCTGGCCCGGACCTCGGACCGCTTCCACCGCGACCTGCCGATGCTGTGGATCGAGGGGCGGGACCTGCTGTCGGGGCGGCCGCGCTGGCTGCCCTTCGAATGCGTGCGGGCGAACTTCACCCTGCCGCCGCCGCCCGGCAGCGGCTGCTTTCCCTGCGGCAGCAACGGCCTTGCCTCGGGCAATACCATGGCCGAGGCAACCTGCCACGCCCTCTGCGAACTGGTCGAGCGCGATGCCACCACGCTGTGGCATCTGCTGCCGCCCGAGCGCCGGGCCGCGACCGGGCTGGACCTCGCCAGCGTCGACGACCCCGCCTGCCGCGCCGTGCTGGACCGGATGCGAGGGGCGGGCTTCGACGTGCATGTCTGGCATCTGGCCAGCGATCTGGCGGTGCCGGCCTTCTACTGCCTGCTCTCGGATCGGCGCGAGCCCGGATCGCATCACGGCATCGGCGCCGGGGCGCATCCCGCGCGCGCCATCGCGCTGCTGCGCGCCCTGACCGAAGCGGCGCAGGTGCGCTGCACCTATATCTCGGGGGCGCGGGACGATCTGCGCCCGGAGGACTTCAGCCCGCATGAACTGTCCCGCAAGGCGCGCCGGGCCGCCGAGATGCGCGCCAACCACCGGCCGGCGACGGATTTCGCGGCGGTGGAGGAGTTCCTCTCGCTGGATTTCGCCGAGGACCTGGACTGGCTGCTGTCGCGCCTGCGCGCGGTCGGCATCGACGAGGCGGTGGCCGTGGACCTGCGCAAGCCGGGGCTGGACCTGCCGGTCGTCCGCCTGGTGGTGCCGGGGCTGGAGGCGCCCCACGACCATCCCGGCTGGCGGCCCGGCCCCCGGGCACGCGCCGCCGAGGCGGCCGCGCCATGAGCGTGATCGTCTTTTCCGGCCCCTCGCTGCACGCGCGCGACCGCGATGCCTTTCCGCAGATCCGCTTCCTGCCGCCCGCGCAGCAGGGCGACCTTTACCGCGCCGCGCGGGGGCGGCCGGTGGCGATCGGCCTGATCGACGGCCGTTTCGACGGCGTGCCGGCGGTCTGGCACAAGGAGGTGCTCTGGGCGATCTCGCAGCGCATCGCCGTCTTCGGCGCCGCCAGCATGGGCGCGCTGCGCGCCGCCGAGCTTGCCCCCTTCGGCATGCGCGGCGTCGGGCGCATCTTCCGGGATTTCCGCGACGGCCTGCTGACGGATGACGACGAGGTGGCGCTGCTGCACGGACCGGCCGAGACCGGCCATGCCGCGCTGAGCGAGCCGATGGTCAATATCCGCGCCACCGTCGCCGCGGCGCTGGCGGCCGGCATCGTCGACGATGCGGGTGCCGCGCATCTGCTGGCCACCGCCAAGGCGCAGTTCTATCAGCAGCGCGACTGGCCCGGCGTCCTGGCGGCCGCGGCCCGGCTGTCCCCCGCCATGCGCGACCGCCTTGCGTCCTGGCTGCCGGGCGGCCGCATCGACCAGAAACGCGCCGACGCGCTGGAGTTGCTGCACGAGATCCAGGCGCATGCCGCGCGCGGCGAGCCGGCCCCGGCGCCGGATTTCGCCTTTGAATGGACCGAGGCCTGGGCCAATGCGCCCTGGCTCGCGGCGCATGAGCAGGGCGCCGAGGCGACGGATGCGCGGCTGCTCGATGCGCTGCGCCTGCAGGGCGAGCCCTATCAGGAGTTGCGCCGCGCCGCCCTGCTGCAGCACCTCGCCGCCGAGACTGCCGCGCGCGCGCAGCGCGGGCCGGATCCGGCGCGCATCGCCCAGGCCGCGCTGGAGTTTCGCCTGCCGCGCGGCTTGCTGCGCGGCCAGGACATCGAGCGCTGGGCGGCCGAAAACGGTCTGGACCGCGCGGGGTTCGACCGGCTGATGGCCCGGCTGGCGACGGTCGAGGCGATGGCGCAGGACCGCGACGCGGCGCTGGGGCCGGCGATCCTGGACCAGCTTCGGCTGGACGGCGGCTATGCCGCCCTGCGCGAGCGCATCGCCGGCTGCGCGGATGCCGAGCCACCGCCGCTGCCCGTGCTGCTGGCCTGGTATTTCCGCACCCGCCTTGGCCGCGACCTGCCCGAGGACCTGGAGGACCATGCTCGCAGCCTCGGTTTCCGCGATCTCGGGCATTTCCATGCCGCGCTGGCGCGGGACCATGCGCTGTGGCTGCAAGACGGGCAGCCGCCGGCTGACGATGCGGGTGCTGGGCGACAAACCCATCGACAGCGGCCGTCCGGCACCGTAACCTGAAGCTCCGGGCCCGCAGGCCTTGCCCTGCGCGGCGGCGGAAAAATCCCTTCCTGGCGGAGGTTCCGATGCCCGAGACCTTGCTGAGCCCCTCGAACCTGCTGCTCTTCGGTCGCGTGGTCGAGGATTTGCAGATCCGCCCGCCCTCGGCGCAGGGCAAGCACGACGATCCCCGGCACGGGCCGTTCCCCCAGCCCCGCGGCGGCACGCCCGGCCAGCTGGAACGGCAATTGCAGGCCGAGGACGCGAATTTCGCCCGCATTTACGGCTTTGCCTACGAGGGGCTGTATCACGTCCTGCCGCGCCCGGCGCTGTTTCTGGTGCACGGGCCGGGGCTGGATGCCGGCGAGGTGATGTCGCAGCTGCGCCTGCCGCAGGCCGCCCCGACCGACAAGACCGAGCGCACCGGCGGCGGGCGCGGGCTTCCCCAGCCCGACGACCTGATGGTCTGGTCCTATGACAAGGCCGATTACACCATCCGCCTGGACGTGCATTCGGGCATGTTCGAGCAATTGCTGCTGGACCCGCGCGGCGGACCGGATCGCGGCATGAGCGTCCACGGGATGAGCGTGCAGGGCATGAGCGCCCGCAGCGACGGCAAGGATGACTAGTCACGCCCACGGCCGCCGCCCTTTTCCGCGGCGGCTGGACAATCCGGGGGAATGCGGGTCAGGATCGGCATGATCCTGACCCTTCTTTCAGAGATTACGTTAAAACAGGGAAATGGTTAAATACTCTGAAATTTCTGCAAAGGGCGCATCAGGCCCGGACCATTGCCCCGACTTCCCCGCCGGTGCGGCCCCCGATCCGGGCGGCGGGATGGGCTGCCGGGCTGTCCGGAACCAGGGCCGGCGGATCGGCCAGCACCCTTGCCGCCGCCTGCCACAGCGGCGCTTCGGCGGCGATCAGCTGCCGCGCGGCAGCCTTGCCTTGCGGGCGCTGCGCGGATCGGGCCAGGACCCGGTAATCGGCGACAAGCCCGCCCAGCAGCCGCTCCAGATCCTGCATGGCCTGTTCCAGCCGCTGGGTCACCCGGGACTGGCTCGCGGTCTGGGTCGCAACGGACAGGGCCATGGCGATCTGCGGCGCGGCTTCGCGCAGCGGCCGGTATTCCTCGGACAGCCCGGCAAGCAGCCCGGCCAGGTGCTGCAGGCGGCCGGCCGTCGGGCCAAGCTGGCGGGCGATCTCGTCACGCGACAACAGGGTCGCGGCCGCCTGGCTTTCCAGCCGGACCAGGACCTGTGCCAAGTCGTGGCGCTCTGCCACCGCCATGCCGTCGCCGCGCTCGAGGAACGCCTCGATCGCCGCGGCAAGCGCGAAGGCGGCGGGTTCGATCCGGGCGCAGGCGCGGATCATCGGGCCGTCGGCGCCTTCCAGCCGCTGCAGCTCGACCGCCAGCGCCCCCCAGAGCCGCTGCTCGCTCAGCCGGATCACCCCCGCCCTGTTGTGCGGCGACCGGCTGCGGCCGCGCAGTGACCCGCGCGCGTGATCCAGATTGGCGGCGATCCCGTTCAAAAGCGGCGCGGGATCGGCCCGCGGCGCCTCGGCCAGCGTGGCGGCCAGCTCGGCCGCGTCCTCGACATGGGTCATCACCGACTGGACGCGCGGCAGCAATTGCTCGAGGCAATAATGCGACATCGCGCGCAGGCTGGCCTGACCATCGACAGCCGCGTGGGCCATGACCCCGGCCCCGCCGGCGAGGATCTGCGGCAGATCGCCTTGAAAACGGGCGCGCACCTGCACATGCAGGGCAGCCATGGTCAATTGACGCAGCAGGCCGGCGATCGCAGCCAACGGGTCCTTGGCAAAAGATGGTGCGGAATGTCCGGTCGACATGAAACACGCCCTCTGGTTGCTGGATTTGGCCCCGATCCTGGCACAACCGCCGCCGCGGTTCTGTGCGCGGGCGCACAAAGCCTGGCCTTCTTGGTCAAGATATTGAAGAGTAAGGGGAAAGCATGAAGCGGATTCTGGATTTGGCCGAGCTGCCGTGGTTCGTCGGGCTGCCGGGCGAGGTTCTGGCCGGAATCGAGGCCGGTTCGCGCCGCCGCCATGTCGCCCGTGGCCAGCTGATCCTCGAACGGGGCGATCCCGGAAATTCCGTGCTTTTCGTCCTGTCGGGGCGCGTGCTGGCCGTGCAATGGACGCCGAGCGGGCGCGAGATCGTCTATAGCGAGATCGCTGCGGGCAGCGCCTTCGGCGAGCTCTCGGTGCTGTCCGGGACGCCGCGCTCGCTGTCGCTCTACGCGCGCACGGCCTGCGTGCTGCTGGAGATGCCGGGTCCGCTGCTGACCGGGCTGATGGAGACGCAGCCGCTGGTCCGGCAGGCGGTGATCCAGGGGCTGGTCCGGCGGATACACGACCTGACCGAACGGGTGCACGAGCTGACCTCGCTGGATGTCGAGGAGCGGCTGCGCGCCTATCTGCTGCGCGTCTCGCTGGAGGACGGCGGGCTCGAGCCGGGGCACAGGATGCCCGATCCGCCGACCCATGCGGAAATGGCCAATATGATCGGCGCCAATCGCGAGGCGGTCAGCCGCGTGCTGGCCAAGCTCAGCCGCGCGGGCATCATCGAATCCGGGCGGAAATACCTGCGTATCCTGCAGCCCGACGCCCTGATCCTGGACGAGATGGGCAAGGACGGTTGACCCGCGGCAGCACCGCGGACCGGAACCCGCTCCTTTCGAGGTGACCACCGCGTTGGCGCAGATGGCTGCCCCGTCGACCACACTGGCGGCAACGAGATCTCGGGCGCCTGCTGTCCGGGCGTGCGGGTCATGCCCGCTTCGCCGGATATCGACGTATGCCGTTGATCGGCAAGGTGATGATCCGCGTCCCCTTCATCGGCATGACCCGTGGAATGCGCCTGATTGTCATCACGCGGCAGTTCGCCATCGACCGAGCGTTCTCCCGCCTTTGCCGCCTGCCGCTTCGGCGGCAAGCCCCGGCTCGCTGCGCCAAATCAGCAACTATCGGCTGACAAGCGGCAGCCAATGCGCGGACCGGGTTGCCTCGCCGATGATTAACGCACAATCTCAGCGCGAAATCGTTTCTGGTTAACAATTCCTACATCGTGCTCGAAGTGAATGGCAGGCCCCCGCGCGGGCCATGCCAAGGAATGTTAATGAAAGCTGTCCCGATCCTGACCAGAATGTTGCGTTGTGCGCGCAGGCCCATGGGCTTGGGCGCGCTGCTTGTTGCCATGGCCGGCTGCGTATCGGACATGCGCGAGCTGTCGCTGACGCCCAAGCAGATTCGCGAGCGCACGCCCTTTGCCAGCCTTTCGCCCGCGCAGGCCTGGATCAACGCACCTGACATGCGCAGCGTCCTGCAGCGCGACCTGGGCAACGGGCTTGAACAGCGCATCGGCCTGGCGAATGCGTCCGCGGTTCCGGGGGATAACCTGGTCATGCTGCGCAGCCGCAATGTCGTTTCGGGCTTTGGACGGCTGCGGTTCGAAAGCCTGGTGGACAGCTTCGGCGGCTTGCCGCAGCCGTTCGCGGACCTCTCCTCGGGGGACCTGCTGCAGGGCGACGACGGCGTCGGCGCCTATTTCTGGGCGACGCGCATGGTCGGCGATGCCACCTGCGTGCTGGGGATGCGGCGGCTGAACGCCGGCATGCGGCAGTTGCCCGGCGATGCGGGGGTGATGGACATCATGCTGCGCAATTGCGTGCCCGGCGACCAGCAGCAGGCGCTGGCGCCGCTTCTGGCCGACAGCATCGGCGTCGCGCCCATCGCGCGCGATCCGCAGGGCAGCAGCCGGCTGCTGTCGCCCCTGGCCGCGCCCTCGGCCAGCGTGGTGGCGGTGCCCGGGGGCCGGCCATGACGCGCCGCAAGCTGCCTGCGACGCTGCTGCTGGGCCTGTGGCTGCTGCTGCTGATTCCGGTCTTCGTGCTGAGCGCGATCCCGGTCTCGGACGCGGCGCAGGCGATGCTGGGCCTGTTTGCCGTGGCGCTGGTCGTGCTGCTGAAGCCCTTTGCGCGCAGCATCGTGCCGCGCATGGCGCTGGTCGGCGTCGCCAGCATCGTGGTGCTGCGCTACTGGTTCTGGCGCGTCACCGCGACGCTGCCCGACCCGGGGCTGAACACCTCGTTCCTCTGCGCCGTCCTGCTGCTGGCGGTCGAGACCTATTCGATCCTGGTCTTCTTCCTGGGCGGCTTCATCACGGCCGATCCCCTGGACCGCGGCCTGCCGCCCAAGGTCGATCTCGAGCATCTGCCGACCGTCGACATCCTGGTGCCGTCCTATAACGAGCCGGTCGAGATGCTCAGCATCACGCTTTCGGCCGCCAAGAACATGATCTACCCGGCCTCGAAACGCCGCGTCGTGCTTTGCGACGATGGCGGCACCGACCAGCGTTGCAACGCACCCGATCCCGAACTGGCGGCCAGGGCGCGGGCGCGGCGGGCGGAATTGCAGGCGCTCTGCGCCGATCTGGGGGTGATCTATTCGACCCGCGCCCGGAACGAGCACGCCAAGGCCGGCAACATGAGCGCGGCCCTGGCGCGGCTGGACGGCGAGCTGGTCGTGGTGTTCGACGCCGACCACGTGCCCTCGCGCGATTTCCTGGCCCGCACCGTCGGCTATTTCACCCAGGATCCCAAGCTGTTCCTGGTGCAGACCCCGCATCACTTCATCAACCCCGACCCGATCCAGCGCAACCTGGGCCTGAAATCCCCGCCCGAGAACGAGATGTTCTACGGCATGATCCATCGCGGCCTCGACCGCTGGGGCGGGGCCTTCTTCTGCGGCTCGGCCGCGGTGATCCGCAGGAAGGCGCTGGACAGCGTCGGCGGCTTTGCCGGCGAGACCATCACCGAGGATGCCGAGACCGCGCTGGAGATCCATTCGCAGGGCTGGCGCAGCCTTTACCTCGACCGCGCCATGATCGCCGGGCTGCAACCCGAGACATTCGTGTCCTTCATCCAGCAGCGCGGCCGCTGGGCCTCGGGCATGGTGCAGATGCTGGTGCTGAAGAACCCGCTGTTCCGGCGCGGGCTGCGGCCCTTGCAGCGGCTGTGCTACATCAACTCGATGTCCTTCTGGTTCTTTCCGCTGATCCGGCTGGTCTATATCCTGGCGCCGCTGACCTATCTTTTCTTCGGGGTCGAGATCGTCGTCACCACCTTCCAGGAGGCGATGGCCTATGTGCTCAGCTACATGGCCGTGGTCCTGCTGGTGCAGAACGCCATCTTCTCGCGCTATCGCTGGCCGCTGATCTCCGAGGTCTACGAGATCGCCCAGGCGCCCTATCTCGCCACCTCGATCTTCCGCACCCTGCTGAAGCCGCGCGGCGCCAAGTTCAACGTCACCGCCAAGGACGAGACGCTGGCCGAGGATTACATCTCGCCGATCTACAAGCCCTTGCTGGGGCTGTTCCTGCTGACCCTGGCCGGGGTGGCGGCGCTGCTGATCCGCTGGATCGCCTTTCCCGGCGATCGCAGCGTCTTGTCGGTGGTCGGGGTCTGGGCGGTCATCAACCTGCTGATGGTGTCGCTGTCGCTGCGCGCCGTTTCGGAAAAGCAGCAGCGCCGCGCGGCGCCGCGCGTGTTCCTCAGCCTGCCGGCGACGGCCAGCTGGGCCGGCTCGGGCGCGACGCCGGTCAAGGCGACGGTGCAGGACGTCTCGACCAGCGGCGCCAGCCTGCGGCTGGATCACGCCCCGCGTGGCGTGGGCGCGGTCATGGTGCGGCAGGGCGACGAGATCGCCTTTCGCCCGGTCTTCGCCAATGCCCCCCATCTGGAGCAAGAGGTGCGGGCGGTGGTGCTGGCGCTGTCCAGCAGCGCGGGCGAGGGCACGGTCCTGGGCTTGCGCCTGGTCGGCGACCAGCCCGTCGCCGTGCAGGAGGCGGTGGCGCAGATGATCTTCGGCGACAGCGAGGTCTGGCGCGCGCAGCGCGAGGAAACCCGGCGCGGCAAGGGGCTGATCGCCGGGCTGGGCTATATCCTGGGGCTGATGCTGACCTCGATCCCGCGCACCCTGGGGGATTTCCTGCGCGAGCCGGCCCGCCGCCGCCGCATCGCGCAAAGCGCGCATCGCACGGCCCGGCCGGCGCATCTGATGGCCTTTGGCGCCGATTTCGACACGGTCGAGCATCGCAGCCAGTCCATGCCCGCCCCGATCGAGGACTTCATCGAGATCGAGGCCCGGCGATGAGCATGGCGCGCCTTACCGCGCTGCTTTCGGTGCTGGTGCTCTCGGGTCCGGTCCAGGCGCAGGACATCGTCTTGCCCGAGCCCACATCCGGAGCCGCTCCCGAAGCCGCCGCGGGCAGCAGCCCGCCGGAAGCGGCCGCCATCGAGGTCGCGCCGGCGATCCGCGACGGTGCGGTCCAGAAGGCCGAGCAATCCGCAGCCACGCCGGCGCCCGCGCATGTCTCGGGCCTGGCGCCGGTTTCCGCCTTGCCCGACCAGATCCGCATGGGGGCCAGCCTGCCGC
The DNA here is from genome assembly GCF_004407025.1 of Paracoccus sp. DMF. Classification (NCBI taxonomy): domain Bacteria; kingdom Pseudomonadati; phylum Pseudomonadota; class Alphaproteobacteria; order Rhodobacterales; family Paracoccaceae; genus Paracoccus; species Paracoccus sp. DMF. The sequence goes on along the minus strand of NZ_SOKV02000003.1, from coordinate 166,253 downwards.
AGCCCGGCATCCTGCGCCTGACCGGAGAGGTGGCTGCGATCACCCTGGCGCTGGAGCTGCCTGCGGATGCGGCGCCCGCGCAAGGGCTGCGGCTGGACTTGCGCTCGGCCATCAACATCCTGCCCGATACGGCCGCGATGCAGGTCACGGTGAACGATGCCGCGCCGGTGGACCTGCCGCTGCGGAACTTCGGCGATTTCCGGGCCGTGGACCTGCCCGCCGCAGCGCTGAAGCCGGGGGTCAACCGCATCGGCATCACGCTGCGCCAGCCGCATCGCGTCTTTTGCGGCCCTGACGCCAGTTTCGCCGTCTGGACCGAGCTGAACCTGGCGCGCAGCGGCGCGGTGCTGACCGGCAGGGCGGCGGCCTCGGCGCAGGATTTCGCGCGGGCGCTGCAGCAGCAGGTCCGCGCCGGCCTGCCGCTGACCGTGCTGGCGCCGGAAGGCACCGATCCGGGCGTGCTGCGCCAGCTGACCGATGCCCTGGGCAGCGCGATGCAGGGCCGGGCTTTCATCCAGATCCGCACCCCCTATGACATGGCGCCGCGCCCCGGCGCCTCGGTCCTGCTGGTGCCGGCCGAGGCGCCGCAACTGGACTATCGCCTGGACGGCAGCGGCGCGCCGGTGATGGCCGTCGCCTATCGCGACGCCACCCTGCCGGACATGGCCGAGGTCTTGCAGGCCCTGGCATCCACGACGCCGCAGGCGGATGCAGAGTTGCTGGCCCCCGGCCAGCCGGCGACGCTGGCCCAGCTGGGGCAGGGCGACATCGTCGGCAATACCCGCTATTTCCGGCAGGACATCCCGTTCCGCCTGCCCGACGACTGGCTGCTTCTGGCCAATCAGAAAGCGCGGCTGGACCTGCATTACGGCCATGCCGCCAACCTGCCGCAGGGCTCGATCCTGCTGGTCAAGGTGAACGACGAGACCGTGCGCCTGCTGCCGCTGGACCGCGATGGCGGCAAGCTGCTGGCGCCCCTGCCGGTGGGCTTTGCCGCCCGGCTGCTGCATGCCGGGGTGAACCGGCTCAGCTTCGAGATGATGGTGCCTGGCAACCCGCCCGATATCGCCTGCCCGCCGCGCCAGACCGACATGCTGGTGATCGCCCGGGACAGCAGCCTGACGGTGCCGCGCTCGCCCGCAATGCGTCTGCCGGGGCTGGCGGCGACGCTGACGGGCCTGTCCGCGCCAAGCGTCAGGGCCGATCCGCAGGCCGCCGATCCCGCGCGGATGCAGCTTGCGGCTGCCCAGCTGGCCGCCAGCCTGCGCCCGGCGGCGCAACCCGATCCCGCCGCCTCGCTGGTGGTGATGGATTTCAGCACCCTGCCGAATGCGCTGGCCGACGTGTCGCTGCGCGCCCTGCAAGAGGCGCTGTTTCCCGCGCCGCCCCCCGCCGCCACCCCGGCCCAGCCCGTCCCCACCTTCCGACTGAGCGCGGCCGAGCCTGCCGCGCCCGAGCCCCCCGCCCAGCCGGCACGATCCTGGTCGCCATTGGCTTGGCTGACACGGCTGGGCGACCGGATCGGGAAATCGGCCTTTCTGGCCTCGGGCGAAAACCTGTCGGACTGGCTGGCCGGCCGGCGCGGCGATGCGCTGCTGATCGTGCTGGACCCAGACCAGCCGCAGGCGCTGGGGCTGATCCTGGGCCCGGATGCGCAGATCCGCGGCATCGGCCGGGCGCTCGACGCGCTGCGCAGCAGCGGGCAGGGCCATGGCGGCGCGGCGCTGCTGTCAAACGACGGCAGCAGCCAGCTCTGGTCCCCGGTGGCACTGCCGCGCCTGCAAGAGCCGGTGACGGCGGCGAACCTGTTTCCGATCCTGGGCAATTACGCCTCGTGGTCGCCGTTCCTGTTCGCCTGCGCGCTCCTGGGGCTGGGTCTGCTTTCGGTCCTGCCGGCGCTCGCCATCGTGATCGTTTACCGCAAGCGGAGGTTGCGCTGATGAACCGACGGACGCTTCTGCTGAGCCTTGGCGCCGCCGCATTGGCCGGCGCGCCCCCGACGCAGGGCGCGGCCCAGCCCGCGCATCCGCTGGACGCCTCGTGGCAGGCCTGGAAATCGCTTTGCCTGTCGCAGGACGGGCGGGTGGTGGACGGATTCCAGAACGCCGCCAGCCATTCCGAGGGACAGGGCTATGGCTTGGCCATGGCCGCGATGCTGGACGACCGGCCGGCCTTCGACGCGATCCTGGACTGGACCCAGCGCAACCTTGCCATCCGCGACGACGCGCTGATGGCCTGGCGCTGGCAGCCCGATGCAACGCCGCAGGTGCAGGACCGCAACAATGCCTCGGACGGCGACCTGTTCCTGGCCTGGGGGCTGGTGATCGCCGCCACGCGCCAGCAGCGCCCCGAACTGACCGAGCGGGCCGGCGCGATCGCGCGCGACCTGCTGCGGCTTTGCACCGCGCCGCATCCGGGCGACAATGGCCGGCTGCTGTTCCTGCCCGCCGCCGCCGGCTTTCGCAGCGACGCGCGGGTGGTGGTCAACCCGTCCTATTACATGCCGCGGGCGATGCGCGAGCTGGCGCAGGCGACCGGCACGCCGCAGCTCGCCCAGCTTGCCGATGACGGCGTGCGGCTGATCGACGGGCTGGCGGGCGCCGGGCTGGTGCCGGATTGGGTGGCCTTCGGCCCGGCCGGGCAGGTGCCGCCGCCCTCGGGCTTTTCGCAGAACGCGGGCTACGAATCGATCCGCGTGCCGCTGTTCGCGCTGTGGTCGGGCAAGGCCGCGTCGCCGGCCGTGCGCGGCTTTGCGCAGGCGGCGGGCAAGACGCCGCCGGGCGGCCCCTATCCGGTCGTCCTCGTGCCCGACAGCGGCGCCGTGATCGAGAGCAGCACCCATGCCGGCTATGGCGCCGTGGCGGCGCTGGCGGCCTGCGCCGCGGCCGGTTCCGGCCCGGGCGGGGTCGGCTCGGCCATGCGGCCCTTTGCCAAGGACCAGCCCTATTATCCGGCGACGCTGCACATGATGGCGCTGCTGGCCCAGGTTTCCCACTATCCGACATGCGTGCCGCTATGATCCGATCCGCCCTTTTCGTCACCCTGCTGATCGCCGCCCCGGCGGGCGCGGCCCTGGCGCAATCCGCGCCGCCGCCCGAAGAGCTGCTGGCGCTGAACATCTATGTCCAGCAGGGCGACGATGCCGCGGCCCAGGCCGAGCTGCGCCGGCTGCGGCTGAAATATCCGCAATGGGTGCCCCCGGCCGAGCCCGGCAAGGTGGTGGCCGAGCCGGTGCCGCAGGCCGAGATCGACCAGTTCTATCGCCAGATCGCGGCGGGTCAGGCCGACGAGGCGCGCGAGACCCTGGCCCGCGCCCGGCGCGACAATCCGGGCTGGACCCCGCCGCCCGACATGGCCGCGCAGCTGGAGACGGCCGAGGGGCAGCGCGCGCTGGACAGCGCCCTGACCGGCGGCGATGTCGCGGCGGCGCGCAGCGTGGCGGCGCGGACGCCGGGGCTCTTGCGCTGCGACCGCGTCAACAACGCCTGGCGCATCGCCGAGGGCCAGGCGGCGGCGGGGGCCAAGGCCGATGCGCTGGCGACCTATCGCGCCGTGCTGGGCGCCTGCACCGCGCCGGGCGATCTGGTCTCGACCCTGGAAAAGGCCGATGCGGTGGCCAGCGAGGCCGAGCTGCGCAGCATGGCCGCCCAGGTCTCGAGCCGCTTCCCGGCCGAGGCGGGGCGCTTCGATGCCGTGCTGCAACGGCTGCTGGCCGGGCGCGGCGGGGCGCCCGCGCCCTCGGCCGCCCAGGCCAAGGCCGCGGCCGCGGCGGAGAAGCCCGCCAGCAAGCCCGCGTCCCAGCCCGCCGCCCGCCGCAGTCCGCGGGCCGAGACCGATGCCGTCCCGCGCGCGCGGCGCGGCGAAAGCCCGGCGCAATGCGCGGCACGCACCGCCGGGGCGCGGGCCGCCGGCACGGTGCTGGAGCGGGCCTGGTGCGTCTACAACCTGGACCGGACCATGGACGCCATGGCCGACTTCAAGGCGGCGCTGACGGGGCGGCTGAACGCCCAGCAGCGCCGCGATGCGCAATATGGCCTGGCGCTGTCCTATCTGAAGCTGGGGATGAGCGAGCCGGCCTCGCAGATCGCCGCCACTGCCGATTTCGACCACCGCCAGCGCGTCGACGTCGAGCGCCAGATCCTGGACCAGCGCGGCGTCGCCGCCTACAAGGCCCGCCGCTTTCGCGATGCCATCCGCTATTTCGATGCGATCGAGCAGGTCACCGGCTCGCTGCGCCGCGATCTCGGCGTCCTGCGCGCCTATGCCTATCTGAACGCCGGCAACCAGCCCCGCGCCTTGGCCGAGTTCCGCCGCCTGAACAGCGCGCTTTCCACCGCCGAGACCCGGCGCGGCCTGCGGGCGGCGGCGGGGAACTGACCCCGCGCGCCGCCGGCGGCCTGTTGTTTTCCTCGTATCCCGGTTTCGCATGCATTTCCCGGCCCGGGCCCGTCCCGGCCTGCCGGGTCCACGGACGGAGAAGACATCGTGAACCGGCGGCGCCCAAGCCTGTCCCTCAGCCTGCAATTCGCCCTGGTGATGCTGTGCTTCGTGCTGATCGTGGGCACGATCAGCGCCTTCGGCTATGCCGCCGTCCGCACCCTGACCTCGGCCCAGGACCGGGTGCGCGACGTGACCATCGGCCTGACCGCCATCGAGACGACCGAGCGCGCCATGCTGGCGCGCGAGATCGCGCTGGTCCAGGCCCTGATCGTCCGCACGCCGGAGGGGCGCGCCAGCTTCGACAGGGCCAACCGCGATGCGGACCGCGCGCTGCAGACGCTGCTGTCGCTGCCGGCGCCCAATGCCCAGGCGCTGACCGACGTCATCGCCGTGCAGACCGCCAGCACGCAATGGCTGAACCGGCAGGCGCTGCCGCTGCTGGCGCGCGCCGCGGAAAAGGGGGTCAGGCCGGGGACGCTGCTGGCCGGCTATCTGGCGCAGTCGCCGCTGGGCGGCAGCACGCAGATCGCCTCCGAGTCGATTTCGCGGCTCAAGAGCCTGGTCGAGGACATGCTCCGGCAGGCCCGGCTGGACCGCGACCAGGCGTTGCGGCGGATGCACAACATGGGCGCCGTCGCTGCGCTGGTCGTGGTGGTGGCGGCGCTGGCGGCCTTCGTGATCCTGCACCGGCGCATCAGCCATCCCTTGCGCCAGCTGGCCATGGCGATGGGGCGGCTGGCGCAGGACGGCCGCGATGTGCCGATCCCCTTCCAGGACCGCCAGGACGAGATCGGCGCCATGGGCCGCTCGCTGCTGATCTTTCGCAACCTCGCCGCGGCGCGCGCCGAGGATCTGGAGGTCCGGGGCGCGCTGACCCGGCTCTCGGCCGCCGTGCAGGCCCAGGATGATCTGCGCGGCTTTGCCCAGGCGGCGCTCAGCGCGCTGGCGCGCGAGCTTGGCGCCGAGGTGGCGGTGTTCTTTTCCTATGACGCGGCGCGCGACAAGCTGTGGCGCTTTGCCACCTATGGCTATCGCGCCGAGGCGGGCACGCCCAATGCCTATGCCATGGGCGAGGGGCTGATCGGCCAGGTCGCGCGCGACCGCCGGGTGCGCATCCTCTCGGGCCTGCCGGACGATTACGTCAAGGTGCATTCCGGCACCGGCGAGGGCCGCCCGCAGCTGGTGCTGCTGACCCCGGTGCTGCTGCGCGACCGGCTGATCGGCGTGATGGAATTCGCTGCCTTGCAGCCCTTTGCCAGCATCTATGGCCGCATCCTGCAAGAGGCCATCGAGATCGTGGCGCGGCCGCTGGAAAACCTGGAGCGCGCGCTCGAGACCAGGGAGCTGCTGACCCAGAGCCTGCGCCAGACCGAGGAGCTGCAAGCCGCCGAGGAGGAGCTTCTGGCGCAGCAGGAGGAATTGCAGGCCACCAATGCCGAGCTGGCCTGCCGCACCAACCAGCTGGAAGAGACCCAGAAGGAGGCGCTGGCCCGGGCCGAGGAACTGGAGCGCACCAGCCAGTTCAAGTCGCGCTTCCTGGCCAATATGTCCCATGAGCTGCGCACGCCGCTGAACAGCATGCTGATCCTGGCCCAGGACCTGGCCGCGAATGCCGGGAAAAACCTGCAAGCCGACCAGATCGAGGCGGCCGAGGTCATCCATGCCAGCGGCATCAGCCTGCTGCGGCTGATCAACGAGATCCTGGACCTGTCCAAGATCGAGGCCGGCAAGATCGAGGTCCATCGCGAGCCCATGGCCTCGCGCCAGCTGGTCCAGACGCTGGAGCACGGCTTCCGCCCGCTGGCCGCGCAGAAGGGCGTGGATTTTACCATCACCTGCGCCGAAGGCCTGCCCGAGATCCTGCACACCGATGCCGGCCGGCTGGAGCAGATCGCCAACAACCTGATCGGCAATGCGCTGAAATTCACCCGCGCCGGCCAGGTCCGGGTGCGGCTGGCGCCCGAGGACGGCGGCCGCAGCCTGTCGATGGTCGTCTCGGACACCGGCATCGGCATTCCGGCCGAGAAGCTCGAGGCGATCTTCCAGCCCTTCGAGCAGGTCGATGGCAGCACGCATCGCCAGTTCGGCGGCACCGGGCTGGGGCTTGCGATCTCGCGCCAGCTGGCGATGCTTCTGGGCGGCGATCTGGCGGTGGAAAGCACGCTGGGCCAGGGCTCGGTCTTCCGGCTGAAGATCCCGGTCGCGGCCGAGGCCGGCACGCCCGCCGAAGCCCTGCGGCCGCTGCCGCCGGCTCCGGCTCCGGCTCCGGTGCCGCGGCAAGGGCGCGGCCGGCGGGTGCTGGTGGTCGAGGATGACGAGGGCACGCAAAAGGCGCTGCTGCAGCTGATGGCGCGGGCGGCGATCGAGGCGCGCTCGGCCCTGACCGCCGAAGAGGCGCTGGAGCTGTGCCGGAGCCGGGATTTCGACTGCGTGATCCTGGACATCGGCCTGCCGGGCCTTTCCGGTTTCGACCTGCTCGAGCGGTTGGCGCAGACCGGCCGTGCCGCGCCGGTCGTGATCTATTCCGCCCGCGACATCCAGCCCGACGAGATCCTGCGCCTGCGGGCCCATACCGACAGCATCGTGCTGAAGGGCGAGCATTCCGAGAAACGGCTGCTGGACGAGGTCGAGGCCTTCCTGGCCCCGCCTCCGGCGCAGGCGGCCGCGGCCGCAGCCGAGAGCGCCCCGGAACCCGCGCCGGCGACCGCTCCTGCCACGGCTGACGACGGCGCGCCGCTGGGTTGCAAGCTGCTGCTGGCCGACGACGACATGCGCAATATCTATGCCCTGGCCAAGGTGCTGCGGGCGCGCGGCTGCGAGGTGGTGCTGGCCCAGGACGGGCAAAAGGCCCTGGCCGAGCTGAAGGCCCATCCCGACATCCAGGTCGTGCTGATGGACATGATGATGCCGAACATGGACGGATACGAGGCGACGCAGGCCATCCGCGCCGCCGGCGGCGCCTGGGAGAGGCTGCCGATCATCGCGCTGACCGCCCGGGCGATGAAGGACGACCGCGACCGCTGCCTTGCGGCCGGCGCCTCGGACTACATGACCAAGCCGGTGGACATGCCGCAGCTCATCGCCAAGATCCGGGCCCAGCTTGACCATGCCGCATGACGCCGCCGATTTCGCCGCCTGGGTCTATCGCGACTTCGGCCATGATTTCCGCCAGTATCGGCTGGGAACCTTGGGCCGGCGGCTGCGCCATCTCTGCGCCGGGCTGCATCTGGACGGCCTGGCCGCGCTGCGCGACTGGCTGGCCAGCGACCCGCGGCGCATCGATTATGTCGTCGATCAGCTCTGCGTCCCGGTCAGCCAGCTGTTCCGCGAGCCCGGCACGCTGGGCGAGCTGCGCCGGCTGGTCTTTCCCGCGCTGAGCAGCTTTCCGGCCATCACCGTCTGGCATGCCGGCTGCGCGGCCGGGCAAGAGGCCTATTCCATGGCGATCCTGCTGGACGAGGCCGGGCTTCTGCCGCGCAGCCGCATTTTCGCCAGCGACATTTCGGCCGGGGCCCTGGCGCAGGCGGCCCGCGGGTTGGTGCCGGCCGCCCAGCTCGGCGAGGCCGCGCCGCGCCATCGGGCCAGCGGCGGCACTGGCGATCTCGCCCGGCATTTCACAGCCCAGGGCGACCAGATGCGGCTCTCGCGCCGCCTGATGTCGCATATCAGCTTCGTGCGCCACAATCTCGCGACCGACGCCGTCTTCTGCGAGGCGAACCTGATCCTGTGCTGCAACGTGCTGATCTATTTCGAACGTCCGCTGCAATGCCGTGCGCTGGAGCTGTTCTCGGATTCGCTGGTCCGCGGCGGGCATCTTTGCCTAGGCCAGCGCGAAACGCCCATCGGCGCGGGCGGGCGCTTCGCGCCGATGCCCGGCAGCCGGTGGATCTATCGCCCGACGGCGCAGCCGCGGCCGCCGCTTGTCCTTCCCTTCCCGCCACCAGACGAAAGGATCCCATGACCCAGCCCATCCCGCCCGATCCGGACGCCGGGGCCGAGCGACCCCGCATCCTGATCGTCGATGACATCGCCGCCAACCTGACCGCGATGCGCGTCCTGCTGCGCCATATGGATGCCGAGATCATGACCGCCCAATCGGGCAACGAGGCCCTGTCGCTGGCGCTGGACCACCGTTTCGCGCTGGTGCTGCTGGACGTGCAGATGCCCGGCATGGACGGGTTCGAGGTCGCCACGCTGCTGCGCGACGGCCCGTTCTCGGCCGAGACGCCGATCATCTTCATGACCGCCTCGAACGCGGATGAATTCAGCCAGCTGCGGGGCTACGATTCCGGGGCCATCGACTATATCGGCAAGCCGATCAACGAACGCATCCTACTGTCCAAGGTCGGCCTGTTCCTGGAGCTTTACCGCAGCCGGCAGCAGCTGATGCAGGCCCTGGCGCAGGTGCATCGCCAGGGCGAGATCCTGCGCGCCACCTTCGACGCGGTCGGCGACGGCATCATCGCCACCGACAACCAGGACCATGTCTCGTGGATGAACCCGGCGGCCGAGCGCATGACCGGCTGGACCGCGCTGGGCAACCGCCCGCTGTCCCAGGTCATGCCGCTGGAAACGGCCGAGGGCGAGCGCCTGACCGTCACGCCGTTGGCTTGGCCCGGCCGGGCTGCGGCCGCGCATGTGCTGCTGCGCTCGCGCGAGGGCAAGGCCATCCCGATCAGCAGCTCGGCCTCGGTCGTGCGCGACCCCGACGGGCAGCCGATCGGCGGCGTCGTGGTGTTCCAGGACGCCACCCAGGCCTATGCCCGCCACCTGGCCCTGCAGGGCGCGGCCGAGACCGACCCGCTGACCGGGCTTCTGAACCGCGCCGGCTTCAACAAGCGGCTGCTGGCCATGCTGGCGGCGCGGGACGGCACGCGCCGCGACCTGGCGCTGCTGTTCGGCGATCTCGACAAGTTCAAGCCCGTCAACGACAATTTCGGCCATGCCGCCGGCGATGTCGTGCTGAAGGAGATCGCCGCCCGGCTGAATCGCTGCGTGCGCGATGCCGATGTCGCCGCCCGCTGGGCCGGGGACGAATTCGCCGTGCTCATGCCCTGCGACGAGATGCGCGAGGCCGAGCAGATGGCCGAGCGCCTGTCCGAGGCGGTGCGCCAGCCCATCGACATCGGCAAGGGCGGCATTGCCGTCTCGGTCGGGATCAGCATCGGCATCTCGATGGCCAGCGCCGCGCATTGGGACCACGGCGAGCTTCTGGAGCAGGCCGACCGGCTGCTCTATCGCAAGAAGGCGCAGCGGACCGTTGCAGCGGCGCCGCTGGCGCAGGCCACGCGATGATCGGACGCAACGCAGGGATTGCAATCCGGGCAAGCGAGACGCATCTTTGCCCCTCAACCTGAAAGTGTGACCGCATGGCAATCATCACCCTTCGCCAGGGCCAGGGCGCGATCCGGGACATGACGCTGATCGACTGGTCGCAGGTCCTGGGCTTTGCCCGGGCCAGCCGCTCGGCCATGCAGCTGCGCCTGTTCAGCGATGCCTCGAACCAGGCGGTGCTGACGGGCAGCGGGCTGGCCTATGGCGGCGGCGGGCCCGGCGGCCTGCGGGCCGGCACCGTGCAGGAGCTGCGCATCACCCGTGCCGGCCAGACCGTCTTCGAGGCGACGGGTCTGGTGCTGTCGGTGGCGGCCCTGGCCGATGCCTATGCGCGTTCGGACGACGGGGCGGTGACGCGGCTGCTCATGGCGGGCGCCGATGTGCTGCGCGCCACCGACCTGGCCGAGACGCTGGCCGGCTATGCCGGCGCCGACACGATCCTGGGCATGGGCGGCAGCGACAAGATCTTCGGCGGCGCGGGCGGCGACCGGCTGTTCGGCGGTGCGGGCGCCGATACGCTGCTGGGCGAGGCGGGCGACGACCTGCTGTCCGGCGGCATCGGCAATGACACGCTTTACGGCGATGCCGGCAAGGACACCCTGTCGGGCGATGCCGGCAACGACGCGCTTTATGGTGGCGACGGCAATGACCGGCTGTTGGGCGGTGCGGGTGCCGACAGCCTTTATGCCGGCAATGGCGCCGATCTGGCCTACGGCGGCGACGGCGCCGACAGGCTCTATGGCGAGGCTGGCAACGACAGCCTGTTCGGCGGCCAAGGCAATGACACGCTGTATGGCGGCATCGGCAACGACGCGCTGGATGGCGGCGTTGGCAATGACACGCTTTATGGCGAGATGGGCGACGACCTGCTGGGCGGCGGCCTGGGCGATGACTGGCTGGGCGGCGGTGCCGGTGCCGATACGCTGCTGGGCGGCCCCGGCAATGACCGGCTGTTCGGAGAGGCGGGGTCGGACCTGCTGAACGGCGGGCTGGGCAATGACCAGCTGTTCGGCGGCGCGGGCAACGACCGGCTGGTGGGCCTGGCCGGCGCGGACAGCCTTTATGGTGGCGCTGGCGCCGATCTTTTCGTCTTTATCGGCCTTTCGGATACGACGCCGCGCGCGCGGGATCATATCGACGATTTCACGCATGCCGAGGGTGACCGGATCGACCTGGCGGCGATCGACGCCAACAGCCTGGCGAATGGCAACCAGGCGTTCACCTATATCGGCGAGCAGAGTTTCAGCGGCACGGCTGGAGAGCTGCGCTGGCTGCGCACGGCCGACGCGACCTATGTCCAGGCCGATGTGGACGGGGATCGCGTGGCCGATCTGGCAATCGTCATCGGCAAGTCCATCGATCTGACGGGTTCCGATTTTCTGCTGTAGATTTCCCCAGTTGGTGGAACCGGCTGTTCGAGTCGTCGCTGGTCGAAAGGCTTCGTCCTTCGCACGTCCATGACCGGCCTTTCGAGGGCAGGTCCGGCGCTATTGGCTCAACCCGGCCTTTTCGGCCCAGCGAAAATCCGCCCGGTAAAGCTGGAGCAGGCTCTCGCGCGCATTCGCGCCGAGATCGCCGGGCGCCAGCTTGGGACCGCCGCGCTGTTCATGGGGCAGGTGCAGGGTGCGGCCGGTCCGCGTCTCCATGTCGCGCACAAGCTGCGGCAATTCGGACATGAGATAGATGCGCTGGAAATAGCCGGGCTCGCGCCCCAGGAAACTGACCTGCGGCGCGACATGATGCCGGATCGAGGGCGAGAATTCGCGATAGAGCTCGATCCGTTCGACGAAAGTATCCAGATCCGGATCGGGCAGGGCCCCGGCCGCCTGCGCCTGCTGCGAAAGCATTCCCGACGACAGTTCCCTGAAATGCAACACGCGGTTCGAATAGCAGGACAGGAAGCGGGCGATCGGGTCGCGATAGACCGCGAACCGCCAGAAATCCTGCAATTGCCCGGTGTTCTGGCGGTTGAAGGGCTGGGTGCCATAGAAGTTGTGGATATGGAACATCTGCCCATGCCGCTGCATCGGCTTGAAGGGCACGCCGTTCTCGATCTCGAAGAACATCGTCTTGATCGAGGTGCAGGCGGCTTTCGGCACCGGGAAATAGGCGATGCGTTGCTTGGGCAGGATCAGGGCCATGAAATCCGTTCCGAACCAATCACCTCGCCGGCAGGCGCTTCAAGGGAAGTTTGATCGCCCCGGAAACGGGCTCCGACAAAACGCGCCGCCAGATCACCCACGCCTAGCTCGCGGTTTCCAAGCCTGCGTCGATCTTTCGACGGACCGAATAACCGCACCGTTCCATGAGGTTCTTGTCGAGCTTGCTGTCGATGAAATCCAGATCCTCGTCCGATATGCTGTCGACATAATTCTCGGACAGATATTTCTTCCGATAGAAATCGAAGTTTTCTCCGGCGGACTTGGTGGAGTCCAGGATATTCTTGAACGCACTCTCGCCAAAGCCGAGAATGTTCGAGCAGGCGCGCGCCACCGTCTGTTCGGTGTCCTCCAGAAGATCCTCGTATCGCACGAAGACAGAGTTATCCGGATACTTTCGGAGCATCTCCATGTATGAGCGAACCTTCTTGTTGAACAACTCGATGGGCGTGGCGACCGTGGTGCCGTCGATGTTGTCACGCCGAGACAGCGGCCAGGGCGATCTGATAAAATCCGAAAAGCTCGCGGCACGGGAAAGCCGAGGGTTGTATGGCCTGTTGAACATGGATTGCAGCCAGAAGCACGGATGCTTGGTAGTATAGATGAATTTCGTGAGGCGATTGTATGCAGAGAATTCGATCACGTCGATCGGCGGCCTGGCATGTTTCCATCCGAAATCGGAATGGAGCATGCGGAAATGGTCCATGTCCTGCACATAGTCGTTGTCATGTGTGTATGCCTCGGGGAAAAGGTGGTTTTCAGCCTTGAGCAGGCCCGCCTTTCCCCTGGTATCACCTTCCATCATGATGGCGTTGGTGTTTTCACGCACGAGCGCCGTCAGATAGATAGTGCCGCTATTACGTTCTCCGAACACTTTGACGTAAATGAACATCAGAAAACTCCCTTGAACTGATCCGGTATGCGGCGAAGATGAGGTGGATATTTCGAGGGGAAATCGACCTCGAAGGCGAACTTGCCGGCGTGGTTTTCCTTAATCAGTCCAAGAAGCTCTTGCACGTGCGTCGAGAAGTCGAAGTCTTCCACGCGGTCGCGACCGTTGATCTGGCGGAATATGTTCTTCATCTTTTCGTCCTCGATCATCTGGTGAATGCCGAAGTTGCCGTCTCTCGGGATGCTCCTGAGAAAGCGGAGCCGATCCAAGGCGATCGACCTGTCCATCTGCTTCAGATGGAAGTTGTAGATCCCACCGAATTGCTGATGCTTGTCGCAGGTATGAAATCCGCCGCCCCAAGACAGTGGAACGCTCGTCACCTGTGTCTTGCACATCGCGCCAAGGAAATAACCGTAGCCTCTTTGAGCAAGGATTGGTCTGCCTAGGTTCAGCTCGCCTTCGTCGTCATAGCTGTGAAAGATGTTCACGCCGATGCTGGTTTCGTAATCTGGCCTTTTCGTTTCGATATACTGCCTGAGATCGCCATGGTCGTCCGGATCGACGCAGATGAACTCATCCGTGTCAGTATAGATGAAATAGTCGAAGAAATTGAGAAAGTTCTTGCAGGTGTCCGAAATAAGGTGCGACCGCTTGATGTCCGAGAATGGTGTGCGCGGCAAGCGGATTATATTGACTCCCTCGAGTCCCAGCGTGGAGCCGTCGTTGGAGCCATGGTCGAAGATGTAAAGGCTCTCCCTGCCGAAGATGCGGCCGTAGTAATTCACCCAGAGGGGAAGCATCAACCCTTCGTTGTATGCCATTGTCGTTACGGCGAACTTCAATACTGTGATCCTTTCTGTGTTCTAGCAACGTCTGGATGCCGTATCAGGCTACCTGCACGCCTAGCTCATTCTGCGGTCTCGTTTGATGACAAATCCGCAGCCACTCCTGATGGAACCCGGCCAGGTCCAGCGGCGGGGTGATCCGGGCCTTGTGCTCTGCCAGCGCCTGCGCGTCGCCGTGCACCGATAGGATCGCCGCGGCCAGCGCGGTGGCATCGGCGGTGCGGAACGGGATGCCCCAGCCGGCGGTCTTTTCCGCCATGCCGCCGATGTCCGAGGCGATCATCGGCGTGCCGGCCGCGCGCGCCTCCTGGATCACCACCGGCGAATTTTCCCACCAGACCGAGGGGATGATGATCCAGCCATAGCCGCGCATGATCTGGACGCCGTCCTGCGGGCGATAGCGGCCGCAGAAGCGCACGCATTCCGGCACCTTCAGCTCCGGCCACATGCGGCGGAAACTGGCCTCGTCGAGGCCGTGGATCTCGATCGCCAGCGGCTGGTCGCTGTCATGGCCCTGCGCCTCGATCAGCGCGGCGGCGCGGATCAGCACGTCCAGCCCCTTGGTCGGCGTCGCCTGGCCGAAGAAGGCGAAGCGGCCGCTCTTGCGCAGCAGCTCGGCCTCGGTCTCGGGCAGCGGGTCCGCGGCATGGTCGAGGCCGTTCTCGATCACCGCGATGCGGCCGGGGGCGATGCCCCAGTCCTCGAACCGGTCGCGCAGGAATTCGCTGGGCGACAGCAACTGGTCGAAGACCCCCAGCATCTCCGACATGCGCGCCCGGCGCAGCACGAAATCGGCGGGCGGGCGTTGCAGGCAGGCGGCGCAGGCGACCTCGCTTGCGGCATGGCAGAGCTCGCCCGAGCGTTTCACCATCTGGCCGTGGTTGGCGCAGATCGCGGTCATTTCGTGCAGGGTGCAGAGGAAGCGCGCCTCGGGCAGCGCCGCCCGCAGCCGCCGGATCGTGCCGGCGCCGATGTTCCAGAAATGGTGGAAGTGATAGATGTCGGCGCCGAAGGACAGCAGGAACTCGACCAGCCAGTCCTCGTCCGCGATGCGGGCGTGCTCCATCTGGAAGCCGTCCATGCCGCGGCCCTGCAGGCAATAGTCGCGCGGGCTGAAGGCGATGACCTGCTGGCTGCGGCCGAAGAACTTGTCGCTGTCCTCGGGGCCGATGGTCGAGCCGACGAAATGCGCGTCCTCGCCCAGCGAGAGCAGGTGCTGGAACTGGCGATAGGCCGCGACCTCGCCGCCGCCGTAGCGCAGGTTCGGATGGGAATGCGAGACGATGACGATGCGGCTCATGCGGCGGCCTCCATCAGCTTGCGGCTTTCGGCATCGTAGAGATGCAGGTCCAGACCGCCGGGCAGGGTGCGGGCAGAGGGCCCGGCGCGGCCGGCGAAATACGGCGTGCCGCCCAGGATCTCGGCGCCGGCGAGATCGGCGCGCAGCAGGCGCTCGGCGGTGTGGCGCAGCCGGGCTTCCTGGGTCAGGAAGGCCTGGGGCGCGCGGGCCAGCATGGGTTTCAGGCCGGCGGTCGGGCCGCTCAGGGCAAAGGGCAGCAGGTCGCGCTGAAAGCGCGCGGCCGGATCGCCGGCAGCCGCGCCGCCGTCGCGGCCGATGGCGCCGATCGGGTCGAGCAGCGTCAGGTGAAAGGGCATCTGCGCGGTGCCGCGGGCAAAGACGCCGGCGCCGGCATCGATCTGGAACAGGGTCGAGCTGCGACCGAAGAGCAGCGTCTCGGGCAGGGTGGCCTGCAGGTCCAGCGCCATGCCCGAGCCGGCAAGCCGCAACCCCTGCGGCAGTTCGCGGGCGGCGCCCTCGATGGCCTCGACCAGGATACTGCCGAGCCGGTCGCGCAGCAGGAACAGCTCGACCGGGCGCCCCAGTCTGTGGCCGGTGCGGCGCAGCACGTCGCGCAGGTCGATGTCGGGCAGGTCATGGTCCAGAAGCAGCAGCACCGGCCCGCTGCGCGGCCAGGGCGCGGCGGCAACAGGCGGCTGCCAGGCCGGCATCGGCGGCAGCATGGCGGCGCGCAGCCCGGTCTTTTGCGCCGGATCGGGCAGGTCGAGCTGGACCTGGCACAGCTCGGCCGCGAAATCGGTCGGCGGCCGCGGCCCGGCCGGAGCCAGCACTCCGGCGGCGTTTTCCTGGCCGGGAATCACGAACAGCACCTGCACCTGGCCGCGCACCGGCTGCGGCATGAGGAAGGCGCCGGCATAGCCGTCGCTGCCGGTAAACAGGTAGCGGCCGCCATAGGGTTCCAGGTCCGTGCGCGGCAGGGCGCCGGCGAAAAGCGCGACTCGGCACAGCTGCTGGTCGTCCAGCGCCAGCGCCGTCAGCGGCTGGACCTGTCCCATGGCCGGCAGGAACCAGCCCGAGACCAAGCCCTGTCCGGCCGGATCGGTCAGGCAGCGGTCGACGCCCAGGCCGAATTCGTCGCCTTCGCGCGGCAGCAGCGGCGCGAAACGCAGGCGCGTCACCGCGGCCTGCGCCACCTCGCCGGTCGGCATGGTCAGCTCGCCCGCCGCCAGCAGGCGCAGCCAGGCGAAGAACAGCTCGTCCACGCCGATCTCGACCAGGCGCTGCTGGTCGGTGACCAGGCGTTCGGGCTGGATCTCGGTGAATTCCTGGCCGGATTTCACATGCACCGTGGCATTGCCGGCCATGTCGATGCCGGCAAGATCAAAGACCGCCAGCACGCCGAACCGCTCGGCGGTGCGCAGGTCGCGCCGCGCATGCCGGGTCACCAGACGGGGGGCAAGCCGCGTCTCGTCGATGTAGAGTTCCAGATCGAGCCAGTGATCGCTGCTCCAGCCGGCGACAACCAGCATCGCTTCGCCATCGCCAAAGCAGAAATCCATGTTCAGGGCCAAGACCGTTTCCTTTGTCGGCAGGGGGGTCGTGCCGCGCCGGCACGACCGCGGGGATTGCTCAGACCAGCGTGGCCGCCAGGCCGCCCAGGATCAGGCGCGAGGCCGGCTGTCGCAGGTGGATGATGATCCGCCGCGCCGTATTGCCGTCCGAGACCTGGGGCAGCGGCAGGCTGCACAGCGACAGGGAATCGCGCATGATGCGCCATTCGACATGGCCGCTGTCCTCGGTCGAACCGTCCTCGTCGAAGCTGCGCAGGAACACGTCGGCGACCAGCGGCGTCTCGGCGGCGAGGTTGCATTCGATGAAGCATTTCGAGGCCAGCTTCGAGGAATCCGGCAGCGGCGTCTCCAGCGTCATCCACTGCTGGCCGGCGCCGCGCAGCTCGACCGCGCGCAGATCATCCGGCGTGGCCATGACGTCACAGCGCGTCCCGTTCGGCAGGCAGATGCCCAGGGCCGGCGTCACGGTGTTGTAGCCGCCGGTCAGCGCCAGCTTGGGCCGGCCGACCAGGGCCGAGCGCGCCTCGGCCAAAAGGTCGATGCGGCTGGACTGCAGGGCCGTCAGAACCGAGGCGGCCGCTTCGTAATTGCGTAGGGCAGCAGCATAGATGGTCGTCAATTACTCGTCCTTTCCTGAGCATGCATCTGCTTTTCACCGCAGATCGGCTCCTCCCATTTCGTTGCGAGCCAGGCGAGCAGCGGGGCCGCCGCCATCGCCCAGTCGCGCGCGCCGTCCGAGGCGGCGCGGGAAATCCGCCGCAGCTGGTCGCGGTCGCCGTCAAGCGCCAGGATGCGGTGTACGAATCCCGCCTCGCAATTCTCCTCGGGGATCACGAAGCCGGTCACGCCGTCCTCGATGGCCTCGTGCATGGCGCCGACTTCGGTCGCGAGCACCGTCACCCCCAGGCGCTGCGCCTCGAGCACCGACAGCGGCAGCCCCTCGTAATGCGAGGGCAGGACCATGACGTCGGTCGCGGCCAGCAGTTCGGTCAGCGCCTCGGGGCCGCGCATGGCGCCCAGCATCCGCGTCTGCCGGGGAAAGCTGAGCTCGCCTGCGGCATCGACCACAGACTGCCCGGCGATCGACAGCTGGACGCCGGGCAGGTGCCGCGCCAGGGCCGCATAGATCGTCGCAAGCCGGCCGACGCCCTTTTGCGGATCGAGCCGCCCCATGAACAGCACCCGCAGCGGGGCCGTGTCGCGGGCCAAGGCCTCGCGCCGTTCGAGCAGCGCCGCGACGCGGGCCGGGGCCAGCGGATAGCCCGGCGCATTGACCACCGGCATCAGCTTGCTGCGCGGAATCCCCTGGGCGTTCAGCCAGCGCGACAGCGTCTGCGAGCAGCTGAGGAACAGGTCATAGGCATGTTCATAGGCCAGCGCCAGCTTCGGCGGGCCGTAGTTGCGGCCATAGACGCTGCGCTCGACCAGGTGCTCGTGGTCGATCATCAGGACACCCTGCCGCTTCAGCCGGTCGGCGACCTTGTGCAGCGCGGCGGAATGGGCGTTGATGACCGCATCCATCGAGCAGAGCAGCCCGACCAGGTCGGCGCGCTCCATGCCCTCGCCCCAGCGCGGCTCGGCGGTGCCCATGTATTCGGGGCCGGACCAGTCCAGCGTCGACGCATCGGGCAGCCAGTTCACCGTCGAGAAGGCCTCCAGCGCCCAGCCGTCGCCATAGAGCGGCCGGTCGCTGGCGATGAACAGGTGCAGCCGGTGCCCGGCGGCGGCCAGCTCGCGCGCCAGGCTGGCCGCGACCTTTTCCACGCCGCCGAAATCGAA
This sequence comes from Paracoccus sp. DMF, assembly GCF_004407025.1. Lineage (NCBI taxonomy): Bacteria > Pseudomonadati > Pseudomonadota > Alphaproteobacteria > Rhodobacterales > Paracoccaceae > Paracoccus > Paracoccus sp. DMF. The sequence goes on along the minus strand of NZ_SOKV02000003.1, from coordinate 147,933 downwards.
GATCGGCAGCACCAGGCCGATGTCCTTGCGCCCGGGCTGTTTCAGCAGCGGGAAGATCACCCCGCCCGAGGCGGCGCCGCGCGGGATCTCGACCGCCATGGCGCGGCTGGCGGCGCCGCCCGGCGCGCGCCATTGCCAGCTTTGCGCCAGCGCCGGCCGGAAGCGGCTGCGATGCAGCTGCATCAGGAAGCCGCGCAGCAATTCGGTCGCGGCCTCGGCCTGCGGGCGCAGGGGCGACATGCCGTCGATCTCCATGCCCCAGCCGGTGACGGCATGCGGGCTCGGCGCGCGCTCGACCTCGCGGATCCAGCCGGCGTCGTCGCGCATCACGATCTCGCGCAGCCGCTCCAGGCCGACGGCGACCCCGTCGGGCATGGTCGCCGGATTGCCCAGGTCGGTATGCACCTGGTGGCCGGATTCCGAGGCCTCGACGAAGAACAGGTCCAGATCCGCCGCGCCCCCCTGCCGTGCCTGCCGCCTTTCGCAGAGCCACAGGAAGTTGCGCATCAGTCGGGCCTGCTTCAGCCGCGCGCTGACGCCCTCGCGCAGCACGATCAGCAGCGCCGGCGCATGATGGGCATAGGGATCGGCGAAATGCGCGAAGAAGCGCCGCTCGAGCTCGGCCAGCGTCACCGTCTCGCTGTGGTCGGGATCGGTGCACAGCATCGCGCTGTCGCCTTCGATGATGGCATAGCGCGGGAAACGCTGCGCCTCGAGCGCCAGCAGCGCCGGGGCCGAGAACAGCCAGCGGTGCTTGTTTTCCAGGAATCGCCGCAACTCGCCGTCGAGGTCGTGCGAATGCGACAGCATGCTGGCCGGGCGCTTGCGATACAGCAGCACCGGCGCGGCCAGCGGCCGGCCCCGGAACCCGGCCCGCGCCGCCGAAAGCCAGAAATCCCAGTCCTCGTAGCCCTTTTTCATCGTCTCGTCGAAACGGATGCCGGCATCGAAGACCCGGCGCCGGATCAGGCTGCCGGCCTCGCACAGGTTGATATGGGCATGGAACAGCAGGCTGGGGTCGTGGTCGGCGATGTAATGCGCCCTTTGCCCGAAGAAGTCGAACTCGGGATAGAACCAGTCCTGGTCGGGATGCTGCGCCAGGGCGCGCTGGCAGGCGGCGGCTGCGCCCTCGACCAGCGTGTTGTCGGCGTCCAGCAGGAACAGCGCCTCGATGTCCGGGTCCGCCGCCAGCGCCGCCCTGATGCCCCGGTTGCGCGCCGCGCTGAGGCCGGCGTTCGGGAAATGCAGCGCCAGCATGGAATCGCCCATGATCGCCTGCCAGCTGGCGAGGCTGGCGCGGGTCTCGGCATGCTCGCAGCCGTCGTCGATCACCACCAGCCGGCGGATCGCGCCCGTGGCCATCTCGCGATGCACGGCGGCGATGGCATCGTCCAGCAGGACCGGGTGGCCCTTGGTCGGGATGATGATCGAGATCTGCCCCGTTGTGGTCATTGCAGCGCCTGCGGCACGTTGTTGCGACGGGCGATGCGGAAGCCGCGGAACAGCCCCCAGCTCAGATCGTTCGGCTGGTCCGTGGCCAGCGAGACGGCCAGCAGGATATCGGCGCGCCCGACGATGGGCTCGACCGGGATGCAATGCGCCTGCGACCAGCCATGCGGCGGCAGGCCATGCACCCAGGGGCCCATGCGGCGCTGCCAATAGCCGTCCTCGTCCACCTGGCCATGCGGCGCCACGCCGACGCTGAAATTCAGGCTGGGCGCGCGGGGATGGCCCACGTTCACCAGCGCCGAGATATGCGACAGTGCCGGCAGTTCGACGTCGCGGATCACCGCGCAGACCGGCCCGTGGCGCGAGGGATGCACCAGGATGGCATCCTCGTTCTCCCAGAAGGCGGCCGAGATGTGGTCTCTGGCCAGCGGCGGCGTCGAGAACAGTTCGGGACGCGGCAGTTCCGAGGGCGTGATGAAATTCGCGTCCTCGGCGCCAAGGCTGTCCTTGCCCGATCCGACCGCGGCAACCTCGGGCAGATGGACGCCGGGCAGCGATTTCCAGACCCGCAGCGCCAGGACATGGTCCTGCGCGGCCTCTCCCTCGGCCCGGCCGGCGAAGGCGGGATCGGGCACCGCATGGCCCAGCCCCAGCACGCAGGGGCTTTCGCCCCGCCAGGACAATTGCAGGGCGCAATCCTGTTCGGGTCCGCGAAGCGGCGTCGACAGCGCAAAGCGCAGCCAGCCCGCCTCGACCCCGGCCAGGGCCGGCGCGGGCGCCAGGGCGATGCTGTTGCCCGAGGCGCAGAGGATGCGGCATTCGAGCCGCGCGATATCCTCCTGCAGTGCCGCCGGCACCCAGAGGTCGACCGCGGCGATCGAAGCGGCACCCGTCGGCAGGCGCTGCGTCAGCGCCGCGCCCGGGTTAAGGCTGACCATCACGCCAACGGGATCCCAGGACAGGGCGCGCATGAATCGCGGATTGCCCAGCGTATAAAGGAAATCCTCGACGGACTTCAGGTTCTGCTCAAGGGCTTGATTTTCCGCGCGTAATATCGCGGCGGAAAGCCGTGCGCATCCGGCGTCTTCCTCGCTGGCATTGAGCTGGGTCAGAAGCAGCTCGATAATATCGAGAAAAAGCTTCTCCTTGTTCCCGGGATCGAACAGGAATCGGGGCACGTCATTCAGGAACTCCGGCAGCTTGACGGTTTTCCGGGCCGCCGCGTTTTTCAGGACGATGGCCAGGGGCCGCTGCCCCGGCGGTAGAAACTCATTTGCACTTCGGCTGCCGATTTCCATGCAGGATATTGAACAGGAACGAATTACTTCCTCAACAAGGCTCTTGAGCCCGTTTTGGACCAGCACGACCGCGCGCATTATAGTACGACCTCCGAACAGAGACAGATGGCGTCTCGAAGAGATTATATGAATACCAAGAAATTACGGATGCACCTTACCCATACAAATTGTGCATCCTTGCGGGCAGGAGTCGTGCCGAACCGCCCCGGTGCGATCGAGCCGTGAAACGGTCACTCAACGCCAGGCTGCAAATAGGCCGGAACCGCAAAGCCGTCAATTGGTTAATGCGTGAACAAATTGAATTTTAGATGACAGTTTGCGCGGGACGAGGCTTTTATTGGTTCAATTTGACTGCAATATGCGGCGCATTGGCTTCGATATACTTTCGAAAACCGCGTTATGCTTGTATGGAGCGCAAGAATCCGCCTAGTCCTGATGGTGACCGGCTGTTGCGCCTTCGCCGCAGGACGCGGCAAACTGACCAAAAATCGCGCATTTCGTGAAGGAAGGAAATGGCCGCGAAGCGGAAGGCGTTCGGCCTCAGCTTCGCCTCTGCGATGAACGCCTGACGATCAGCTCGGGAAGGTCGGCCTCGATCATGCGGCTGGAGCCCTCGATCTGGTCCAGCAGCAGATGGACGGCTTTTTCTGCGATTGCCGGCAGGTGCAGATCGACCGCCGTCAGGGGAGGCTGGGACAGCTTGGCCCTGACCCCGTCATAGCGGGTGACCAGGCGCAGGCGATCCGGCACCGTCCATCCGAGTTCCTGCGCCGCGCGCATGGCGCCGCTGGCGAAGGCGTCGATGGCCGCGAAGATGCCGTCGATCGACGGGTTCGCGCGCAGCAGCTGCAACGTCTCCTGATACGCGGTGTCCTCGGCTTCTTCCTCGCCCATGCGGACGAGCTGGGACGGCCCGCCAAACCGCGTGACAAAAGCCTCATAAGCTGCGGCGCTTTCGATCTGACTGGTCCGGGGGGCCGAGCCGATCAGCGCAGCAACCCGATGGCATCCCTGCTGTGCCAGATGATCCAGCAGCAGAGCGGCGGTTTCGCGCGAACGAATGTTCACCGCCGGGATGTCGGGACGATCGGGCACCGTCCCGATGGAGACGATCGGCGTCTTGCGCTGCTCGAAATAGGCGACCAGCGGATCGTCGCGCATCGGCTCGACCAGGATCACGCCGTCGAAACTGACCGACCCCTTGCCCTGCGCCGCGGGATGCGGCGGGATCAGGCACAGGGCAAGGTCGCGCGTCAGGGCCGACATCGCGGCGGAAGCCGCAATCTCCATCAGGAAGCCGAGCCGCGACGGCCCGGCCGCGACCGCAAAGGGCATCGACGAGGCAAGCGCGATCACGCCTGTCCGCCCGCTGCGCAGCGCCCGTGCCATCGAGCTTGGATGATAGCCCATCTGGTCCGCAAGCGCCTGAATCCGCTTGGCGGTTTCGGGATCCACATGGCGGCGGCCGCTGAAGGCATGGGACACGGTCGTAACCGATACCCCCGCGGCCTTCGCCAGATCCGAGATGGTGGGTTTGTTCACTCTTTGCTCATTCATCTGATCCCCGCCGCTACATTACCAGCATCGGCCGCCATCGCAACAAAACGATTTGCACGAATCGGTTTCCGTGCTATCCGCACATTAGCAAAACGATTTGCATAAGCAGACGAACGCATCTCAACAGGGGAAATCCAACATGCCGACTGCGATAGATTCCGTTCCGCCAACCGATCCCGTGGACGAAAGGCTGCCGCTCAAGGATCTGATCCTTTACGGGTTCCAGCATGTGCTGGTGATGGCCGCCTCGCCGATCACGGCGGTGTTTCTGGTCGCGCAGACGCTGGGCTTCGATGCGGGCCTGACCGTCTCGATCATCAGCGCCACCTTCCTGGTCTGCGGCCTCGGCTCGATCCTGCAAAGTTTCGGGCCTGCCGGTTTCGGCGCAAGGCTGCCCTTCATCATGGTCCCGGGTGGCGCGCCGATTGCGATCTTTCTCGCCATCGCCACGCAGACCGACGTGCAGACCGCCGTCGGTGCGGTGCTGATGACCGGCGTCTTCTATTTCCTGGCCCTGCCGGTCTTTCGGCGCCTGCTGCGGTTCTTTCCGCCGATCGTGGTCGGCACCATGCTGCTGCTGGTCGCGGTGAACCTGGTCAAGATCTATGGCGGCACCATCACCGGGCGCTCGGGCGAGGCGCATTTCGCCGATCCGGTCAATGTCGGACTGGCGCTGGCGACCATCGCGCTGACCGTGATCTTCTCGCGCGTGTTCACCGGCACGTTGCAGCGCATCTCGGTCATGCTGGGGCTGATTGCGGGCACGCTGCTGGCGGCCGCCCTGGGCAGGCTGGATGTGTCGGGCGTGATGCAGGGTCCGCTGATCGCGGTGCCGCAGTTGTTCCCCTTCGGGATGCCCAAGTTCGACATCGTTGCGGCGCTGCCGCTGATCATCTTCTCGATCATCTCGATGGCCGAGGCGACCGGCCAGACCATCGCCACGGCCGAGATCGTGGACCGCAAGGGCGACGCCCATGCCATCGTGCCGCGCACCATCCGCGGCGATGCGGTGGCCTCGATCGTGGGCAGCATGTTCGGAACCTCGCTGATCATCACCTCGGGCGAGAACGTGGGCATCGTGCGCGCCACGGCCGTCCGCTCACGCTATGTCACGGCGATGGCGGGGGTGATCCTGGTCGTGATCGCGCTGATCGCGCCGGTCTCGCGGCTGGCGAGCGTCCTGCCCGGTCCGGTCGTGGGCGGCACGGCGATCATCGTGTTTTCCATCATCGGCGTGATCGGCATCCATGTCCTGTCCCGCGTGGACCTGCGCGAACACGGCGCGATGTTCACGCTGGCCTCGGGCCTGGCCATGGGGCTGATGCCGATCCTGGTGCCCGGGGTCTATAGCCAGTTCCCGCAATGGTCGCAGATGATCCTGGGCAATGGCCTGGCGATGGGCACGATCACGGCGGCGCTCGTCAATGCCTTCTTCCAGTTCAACGCCCCAAAACCCCTTGAAAACACGGAGCATGCCCAATGATCGACCTGCGCCCGACCTTTGCCAGGACCGACAACCTGATCGTCGCGCCCGGCCGGCTGCTGGCGGATGACGGGCCCCAGCCGGGCATGGCCGTGCTGCTGCAGGGCGGGCGCTTTGCCGATATCGGCACGGCCGCCGCGCTGCGCGCCCGCCATCCCGATGCAAGGGTCGCCGAGCTGCCCGATCACCTGATGATGCCGGGCTTCATCGACACCCATACCCATCTGACGCAGTCGCTGGGCAAGTCGCTGGTCTTTGGCGAACCCTCCGAGATCTTTCGCCGGATCTGGGTGCCGCTGGAGGGCAGCCTGGACGAGCACATGGTCTATCTGTCCTCGAAACTGGCGGCCCTGGAATGTCTGCGCGGCGGCTTCACCACGGCCGTCGATGCCGGCACCCGGTCCGCCGGGCATATCGGCAAGCTGGTCGAGGCCGCGCGCGAGACGGGGTTGCGGCTGGTCGTGGCCCAGATCTGCAACGATCTGGGCGGCGCGGCGGTGGTTCCCGACCGCGCCGCGATCCTGCGCCTGGCCGAAGCGCACCTGACTGCCTATCAGGGCGATCCGCTGATCCATCCGTCGCTGGCGATCTCGATCCCCGAAGTGGCCAGCGACGCCATGCTGCGCGACATCGCGGCGATGGCGGCGGCGGCGGGCGCGACGTTCCAGACGCATGTGAACGAGCATCTGGTGGCGGTCGAGCGCTCGCTGGTCGCCCATGGCCGCCGCCCGCTGGAGCATTTGGCCCATGTCGGCGCGCTTGGCCCGCAGGTGCTGATCGCGCATTCGACGCTGATCACGCCTTCCGAGATGAACCTGCTGCGCGATACCGGCGCGGCCGTCGCTTATAACCCCGTGGCCTCGGTCTGGAAGGGCAATGCGGTGGCGCCCGCCTTGCAGATGCAGGCGCTTGGCATCCGCTTCGGCCTGGGCACCGATGGCACCCGCGCCGACGGCTTCCGGCTGATGGATGCGGCGGAAGCCATGCAGCGCACCGCCTATGGCCTGGCCTCGGGCGACAGTTCCTGCGGCGGCGGCTGGCTGTGGCTGGATGCCGCCACGCGGATGGCGGCCGAGGCCAGCGGTCTGGCGGCCGTCACGGGCCGCATCGCGCCGGGCCTGGCGGCGGATTTCCTGCTGGTCGATCTGGACCGGCCCGAGTTCACCCCGTCCCACGACCTGACCTGGGAACTGGTGCGCTATGGCAACCGCGACCAGATCGACGCGGTGTTCACGAATGGCCGGTTACGCATGGTGCAGGGCTGGCCGGTCGATTGGGACGCCCGCGCCCTGCTGGCCGAGATCCGCGGCCTTGCCGCGCCGGCCATTGCCAAGGCCCCGATCCAGCGGATTCATGCAACGGCAGACAGCCTGTTCGCCGGGGGGTTGGCGTGACCTTGACGATCTTCCTGACCCTCTCGCTTCTGGTTGCTGCCTCTGCCTTCGTGCAGGGCGCGGTCGGCATCGGCTTTGCCCTGATCATGGCGCCGGTCTTCGGCTTCATCGACGCGAGCTATCTTCCGGTGACGCTGCTGGTCCTGATGCTGCCGCTGAATTTCCTCGTCGCCTGGCGCGAGCGGCACATGATCGACCGGCGTGGCGCAAGCTGGATCACGGTCGGGCGGTTCTTCGGCACCTTCCTGGGCATGGCGGTGCTGATCGCGCTGTCCGTCCGCCAGCTGGAGATCGCGGTCGGCCTTCTGACCGTGCTGGCCGCCGTCGTGGCGCTGCTGTCGCCGCCCTTCGCCCCCCGCCCGCAGGCATCCCTGGGCGTCGGCCTGTTCACGGGGGTCACGGAAACCGCGACGGGGATCGGCGGCCCGCCGCTTGCGCTTCTCTACCAGCATGCGCCGGGCCCGATCCTGCGGTCGACCGTCGCCACCTGCTTTCTGGTGGGCGAGGCGATCTCGCTGGTGATCCTGCTGATCGCCGGGCGCATCGGGCAGGACCAGATGCTGGCGGCGCTTTCCCTGATCCCGGCGGTGCTGATCGGCAGCGCGCTGTCCCGCAGCGTCCATTCCCGCATCAACGGCCCCGCCTTGCGCTTGGCGGTGCTGATCTTTTCGATCGTCAGCGGCGCGGCCCTGATGCTGAAGGGATAACGACTCTGCCGGCTGCCGTTCGCAAAGACCGGGCGGCGGTTGGTTTCGCTGCCATTCATCCTGTCGCGTCGGCTTGGCATGGCCAGCGGGGGGCACGCTCGGACATCTTTTGCCTTCCTGCCTGCGCGGTTGTCCACTCTCGGTAATCTCCGCCGGTTCTTAACCTATTTTATCTTCTGGCTGAGCGAGCGGCGCGGTGCGCCAGGTGAATTTCACCGCAGCTCCAGACGCTAATGCCCTGGATTGGCGAAAAAATCCGACCTGCTATGACCAGTTCTCGCTCTGGTTGCTCAGGCCATGCGGCAACCAATCGCCCTGGTGACACGTTTAACGCGATGGGAACCACATAGCTGGAGGGGCGAAGCACATGCATTCGATAATTTACCTGGTCGGCCTGGTCGTCGTTGTCCTCTTTATCTTGTCTTTGCTGGGGTTACGCTGATGGCCGAGATCGACATTCCGCAAAAATCCGCTGGCAGCTACGTCGATTGGGCAGCTGTCTTTGCCGGGGCAGTGGTGGCGGCGGGTCTTGCCGTCGTCTTCACCACATTCGCTGCAGCTTTGGGACTGGGCTCGGTCTCGGTCGGGGAAGATGGCGGCATAAGCATGGGCTGGCTCATCGTTACCGCGCTGTTCGCCGTGATCTCGCTGGTCGCGGCGAACTGGCTTGGGGGCTATATCGCGGGTCGGATGCGGCGGCCCGTCGGCGCTGCCACGGGCGATGAGGTGAGCGTGCGCGACGGCATCAACGGCTTGGCTGTCTGGGGCATCGGCATCATCGTCAGCGCCGTTCTGGCGACATCCGCCGTGACGGGCGGCCTGCGTGCGGCCGGAAGCGCCGTCGAAACCGCCGCGCAAGCGACCGGATCGGCCGTAGGCGGGATCGCCCAGGGCGCCGGCCAGCTGGCCGGAGGCGTGGTCTCGGGTGCGGGTCAGGCGATCGGCGGCATGGCGCAGGGCGTCGGCCAGGCCGCTGCCCCAGCACTGGAGGATGCCATGCCCGCAGGGATGCAGGCCAATCCGCTGGACTATATCACCGACACCCTGCTGCGACCGGATGGCCAGAGCCCGGCGACCACGCTGCAACAGGACGCGGCGGCCGATGCGACCGAGACCCAGCGCCAGATGGTGGGCATCTTCGCGAACTTGGTCCGCACCGGCGAAATCTCGGATGCTGATCGCGATTACCTCCGCCAGCAGGTCGCCGCCCGCACCGGGTTGAGCGAGCAGGAGGTCAATGCCCGCGTGGACGAGGCGGTGAACCGGGCGCAGGCGATCCGGCAGGAAGCCGAGAAGAAGATCGAGGAGGCCAAGGCTCAGGCCGAACAGCTGAAGGCCGAAGCCGAACAGCGCCTTGAGGAAGCGAAGCAGCAGGCGGCCGATGCGGCCGAGAAGGCGCGCATCACGAGCATCCTGACCGCCTTCCTGCTTGCGGCGTCCGCCCTTGTCGCCGCCGCCGCGGCCTATATCGGCGCCGTCCATGGCGGCCGGGACCGCGACGACGGCCGCGTGTGGGGCGGGCTGTCCTATCGCCGTTAAGCGCAAAAACCTCCGCCCCGGGCCCCCCCGGGGCGGCATCAGCGGCCCGGGGGCCAAGCTGCGTTTTTCCTGTTCGCGCGGGGCACGACCCGAAGCTGCAAGCGCGAAACGCCTTTCTGGCGGGAACATTCCGGCGCTTGCCCGTCAGCCGCGCCGCCATGGCGCAGGGGAGGAATCGAATATGAAGGTATCGCTGAAAGTTCTCATAGCCGGATTGTCCTTGGCCGCTGTCAGCAGCGCCTATGCCGATTGCGCAGCCGATCTGGCGCAGATGGAAAGCGGCATGCCACAGCAAGCCGCCGAGGGGATAGCGAGGGACGGCTCGACGGCGCCGATGCAAAAGCCCGATCAGGCCCAGGCTGGCGACAGCAACGGGCAGGACGGCAACCAGATCGCCAAGGATGGCTCTACCGCTCCGCTTCAAGATGCCGGCAGCAATGTCGCTGATCGAGCGATGTCGGGCGAGGATGCGCAAGCCCAGCAAGAGGGCGACACCACGGCTGCGGAACAGGCACAGGCCGAGACCGGCTCGGACGCCCATGCTGCGGCGTTGAAAGAGGCTCGCGCGGCGCTGGAAAAGGGTGACGAGGCTGCCTGCCAGGCCGCGCTGGAGAAGGCGAAAGCGTCCTGATCCGTTAGGCGCCACGCAGCCATGCTTCAAAGGGAAAATCCGCCCCCGGCGTGAGCCGAGGGCGGAAAAGATCATTGTGCTTACCGATACGGCTGCGACCGCGACCTACTCGCCGCGAGATGCACATAATCCGGCCTCGGCGCAAAGCCGATGCACCACCGGCACCAGGCGCCCGTGGCGGCCGCGGCCCGAGGGCTCAGCCGCCGATGATGCCCTCGTCGCCGGATTTGCCAGCCTGCGGCGTTGCGCGCAGGTCGTTGTGGATGGCGGTCGCCGCGGTGACGGCCTGCCCCAAGGCCACGGCGATCTGGTTCAGGGAATGCACGACGTCGCCGGCGGCATAGATTCCCGGGACGCTGGTCTGCTGATGGGCGTCCACCCGGACATGCCCGAGATCGTCGCGGCGCATGTCGATGTCGCCGCCGCCCAGGTCGCCTCGCACCACATAGCCGAGCGCCGGATAGATCACGTCGAAAGCCGCCCGGCTGCCGTCGCGAAGCAGGGCGACATAGCCCTCGTCATCGGAGAGGATGCGGACGATGTCCTCGCAAAGCGTGATACCGGCCTTGGCCGCATCCGCCCGCAGCTTTGCCGTGTCTGTTCCGGGTGGCCATGGAAGCAGCGAAACCCGCTGCGAATAGGTCCGCAGGAAGATCGCCTCGCGCAGCGCGTGGTCGTCCCGGCCCATGACGCCGATACGCTTGTCCGTCGCCTCGTAGCCGTCGCAAACCGGGCAGACGCAGAGCGTGCGGCGGGCGATGTTCTCGTCGATCTCGGGCAGGTCGGGCAGGGTGTCCCGGACGCCGGTGGCGAGCAGCAGGCGCCGCGCCCGCAGCCGGACCGTGCCGCAGGTCGCGGCAAAGCCGCTGCCGTCGCGCATGATGGCGCTGACGCGGCCGTCGATGAAGTCCGCGCCATAGCGGACCGCCTGCCGGCGCAACCTGTCCACCAATGCGCGGCCGCTGATGCCCTCGGGGAAGCCGGGGCAGTTGTTGAGGCAGGGAATCCGCAGCGCCCGGCCATCGCCCGCATCGGCGACCAGAACCCGTCTGCGGAACCGGCCGAGATAGACCGCGGCCAGCAGCCCCGCCGGTCCGCCGCCGACCACCAGGCAATCGACATCTTCGGGCGCCGTGCTCATGTCGCCCACGCTCCTTTTCCTGTCCTGCAAGGCGATGCAACCCGAGACGGCGGCGAATGTTCCCGCGCGCGCTTCTGCTCGATGGTCCGGCCGCTGCCGAATCCGGGGGTGCCGGGAACAATCGCGCGCGCAAAGGGTTCAGTCGGCCTCGCCAAGCCCTCGTCCATGATCCTGAGGAGAAAAGCATGAGCAGCCAGATCCCGCTTGACGCCGCCTGCCTTGCCCCGGTCAGCGACCTGGGCGATGGGCTGAACAGCCTGACGGATGACCTGGCCTGCCTGCGCCTGTCGATCGTCAATTGCGTCTTTCACGGTCGGCCCGGCGGCGAGGACTGGGTGCTGGTCGATACCGGCCTGTCCACGACCAGCACGATACGCGACCGGGCAGAACGGCGCTTCGGGTCGGGCCGGCGGCCGGCGGCCATCATCCTGACCCATGGCCATTTCGATCATGTCGGCTCGGCCGCCACCCTGGCCGAGGAATGGGACGTGCCCGTCCATGCCCATCCGCTGGAATTCCCCTATCTGAACGGGTCCGCCTCCTATCCGCCGGCGGATCCCTGGGTCGGAGGCGGGCTGATGGCGCTGCTATCGCCGCTCTATCCCCGAGATCCCGTCGATCTGGGTGCGCGCCTGCAGGCGCTTCCCCCGGACGGGACGGTGCCCGGAATGCCCGGATGGCGCTGGCTTCACACGCCCGGCCATGCGCCGGGGCATGTTTCGCTGTGGCGCGAGGCGGACCGCAGCCTGATCGCGGGCGATGCGGTGATCGCCACCGGCCAGGAATCCGCTTACGAGGTCATGGTCCAGCAGCCCGAGATGCACGGGCCGCCGCGCTATTTCACCCCCGACTGGGATGCGGCGCGGGGCTCGGCGCAGCAATTGGCCGCGCTGGAGCCGCAGCTTCTGGTGACGGGTCATGGGCCGGCGCTGGCAGGTGCGGGAATGCGGCAGGCCCTGCATCGGCTGGCGCGGGATTTCGACCGCATCGCCATACCCGCAGGCGGCCGCTATGCCCGCAACCCGGCCACGGTTGAAAACGGCGATATCTATCGCGATCCTTGACGGGAGACAGAAATGATCCTCGACAACGCCCCAGGACAAGGCAAGTCCGTTCCTCCGCTGCATCCATGCGCCGGTGCGCCATGAAGGTGCTGGTGACAGGTGCGACCGGGCTGATCGGGCAAAGCGTCTGCGCCCGGCTTGCGGCGGATGGCCATGTCGTGGTGGGCGCAAGCCGCGGCCGGCACCCGTCCAGCTTTGGCGCCGTGTCGCAATGGGTGCGGGTGGATTTCGGGCAGGCCGACGCCCCCGAGGCCTGGCTGCCGCATCTGCATGGCGTCGACGCGGTGGTGAACTGCGTCGGCGTGCTTCAGGACAACGCGCGCGAGGATACCGGCGCCGCCCATGCCAGCGGGGCGGCGGCGCTGTTTCGCGCCTGCGCGGCAGCCGGCGTGCGGCGGGTGGTGCATTTCTCGGCCATCGGCGTGGATCGGCACCAGGCCTCGGCCTTTTCGGCCAGCAAGCTCGAGGGCGACAGGGCGCTGATGGCGCTGGATCTCGATTGGGTCATCCTGCGGCCCTCGGTCGTGCTGGGCGGCCCGGTCTTCGGTGCCAGCGCCCTGATCCGCGGCCTGGCGGCGCTTCCGGTCCTGCCGGTGATGCCCGATACCGGCCCCTTGCAGGTGGTGGCGCTGGAGGATGTCGCCGAGACCGTGGCGCTTCTCGTCCGGCCCGACAGCCCGGCGCGGGTGGCGCTGGAACTGGCCGGGCCCGAGCGGCTGTCCTTTGCCGAAGTGGTCGCGCTGCATCGCGCCTGGCTGGGCTGGCGCCCGGCCAGGCCCCTGGCGCTGCCGGGCTGGGCGGCGGGACTGCTCTATCGGCTGGGCGATCTGGCCGGCCTGCTGGGCTGGCGCCCGCCGCTGCGCAGCACCGCCCGCCGCGAGATCCGGCATGGCGCCGTGGGCGACCCGGAGCCCTGGACGCGGATCACCGGCATCCGGCCGCGCAGCCTGGCCGAGTCCCTGCGCCTGCGCCCGGCGACGGTCCAGGACCGCTGGTTCGCCGGGCTCTATTGCATCAAGCCGGTGCTGTTCGTGGTGCTGGTGCTGTTCTGGACGCTGACGGCGGTGATCTCGCTAACCACCGGTTTCGGCAACGGGCTGGAGCTGATGCATCGCGCCCAGACCGGAGCCCTGGCCGGGCCGGGCGTGGTGGCGGGGGCGCTGGCCGACGGCGCCATCGGGCTGGCGATCGCCTGGCGGCCCACGGCGCGGCGCGGGCTCTGGGCGGCGATCGCGCTGTCCTGCTTCTATATCGTCACCGGAAGCCTGCTGCTGCCCGAATTGTGGAATGAGCCCTTGGGCCCCTTGCTGAAGATCTGGCCGATCCTGGTCGCGCATTTCGTCGCGCTGGCGATCCTGGACGAACGCTGATGCTGTATTTCATCCTGAAATACCTGCATATCGTCGGCGCCTCGGTTCTGCTGGGAACCGGGGCGGGCATCGCCTTCTTCATGCTGCTGGCGCATCTTTCCGGCGACCGGGCGCTGATCGCGGGGGTGGCGCGCATCGTCGTCATCGCGGATTTCCTGTTCACCGCCACCGCCGTCGTGGCGCAGCCCGTGACGGGCTTCGCGCTGGTCTGGTACGTGGGTTATGGGCTGGGCGAGCACTGGATCGTGCTGTCGCTCATTCTCTATCTCGTGACCGGGGCCTTCTGGCTGCCGGTGGTCTGGATCCAGATGCAGATGCGCGACCTCGCGGTGGCCGCCCTGCAAGAGGGGGGCGCACTGCCGCCGCGCTATTTCCGGCTGTTCCGCACCTGGTTCGTCTTCGGCTTTCCGGCCTTCGCCGCCGTCCTGGGCATCCTGTGGCTGATGATCGCGCGGCCGCAGCAGATCTGGTAGGCGGGCCGGCGCGGCGGGATCCCGAGGCGTGCGATGGCCGGGAACAATTCGGCCGGGTCGTGGTTAGGGCGCCCATCTGACTGCACACCGGGGAGGGGAAGTCATGTCGGCCCGTCACGCATTCGTCCTGCTTTGCGCCGCCAGCCTGGCCGGCATCTGTTCGGCCAAGGCCGATCCGCTGCCGCCCGATACCACCTACCGGCCCCTGCCCACGATGCCGCTGTCCAGGGCCAAGGCCTTGGACGAGGCGCAGAAGCCCCAGGTGATGGAACGCCAGCGCGCTCTGCTGGAGCGGCGCTACGACCTCTCGGATCAGCCCCGACAGGGCATGATGATGTCGGCCGGCACCAAGCCGGTCCAGGACGGCGTGCGGGTGAAGCTTCCCGAGGGCAGCAGCTGGGACGCGCTGGCCGGCATGGCGCCCGCCGAGATCCGCGAACAGGGATTGCTGCCGCAGGGCTTCCTGCCGCTTCCGCATGTCAAGCAGGCGACCGGCGGCCAGGTCTTTCCCGAGTTGCAGATCGACGCGATCGCGCAACAGGAGCAGCGCGATCTGCGCCGTTTCGACGTCGAAGCCGACCTGCCCGTCCACCTGACGCCGGAATTCCCGCCGCCGATCTTCCTGACCACGCAGCCGCAGCTGGGCGATGTCTCGCGCGGCGAGTTGCTGACCATCCGCAATTATTACGAGATCATGAACGGCCTGATCACTCCGGTGCAGATGGAGGGGTTGCGGCTGCTGCTGACGCCTTTCCCGCAGGAGGAATTCAACCAGACCGAGGATCGCAAGGTCGCCCAGCCCAGTCTGGGCGTGGCCTGCCTGGACTGCCATTCGAATTTCCACAGCAATGCGGCGTTTCACCTGACGCCGGACGTGCGCCCGCAGGCCAACCGCTTCCGCCTGGACACCACCAGCCTGCGGGGCATGTTCAACCAGCAGATCCACGGCTCGAAACGCTCGCTGCGCTCGATCGAGGATTTCACCGAATTCGAGCAGCGCACCGCCTATTTCAACGGCGACCATGTCAGCGCCACCCGCAAGGGCGTGAACCTGCCCGACCGGCCGAACCAGGTGGCGATGATGGCGCAGATGCAGAATATCATCGACTTTCCGCCGGCGCCGAAGCTCGACCCGTTCGGCCGGCTCGACCCGGCGCTGGCCAGCGAAAGCGAGCTGGCGGGCGAACAGGTCTTCCTGGGCAAGGGCCGCTGCGCTGAATGCCATCGCCCCGAGACCGCCTTCATGGACAACCAGATGCACGACCTGAAGCTGGAGCGCTTCTACAAGCCGGGCCAGGTCGCCAACGACATGGTGACGCTGCCGGACGGGCCGATCAAGACCTTCACCCTGCGCGGCATCAAGGATTCGCCGCCCTATCTGCATGACGGCCGGCTGCTGACCCTGGCCGACACGGTCGAGTATTTCAACCTCGTCCTCGGCACCCGGCTGACCCAAGACGAAAAGGACGACCTGCTTGCCTATCTGCTGACCCTGTAACGGAGGACACCATGACACGCATTGCCGCTTTTCTGCTGGGCGCTGCACTGACCGCCGCTCCGGCGCTGGCCCAGATCGGCAATCCCGCCGGCATGGCCCCCGACACGCGGCTGGACGAGCCGGGCAAGCCAGCGCCGCACCAGACGAATACCCAGGACCGGCTGTTCGCGCAGCTTGCCGCCGCGGGCGGCCTGGCCGAGGTGCAGCTGGGCGAGATGGCGCGCGACAAGGCCGAGGCCGAGGGCGTGCGGGATTTCGCCGCGATGATGGTCGAGGATCACGGTGCGGCGAATGCCCGGCTGGCCGAACTGGCCGAGACCGTGCGCATTCCCCTGCCGCAGGAGCTCGCCCCCGATCAGCAGGCGCTGCGCGAACGGCTGGAGGCGGCGGAGGGGACGGCCTTCGACCTGGCCTATGTCCGCGCGCAGGTCGTCGAGCATCAGAAGACGGCGCAGCTTCTGGCCTGGGAGGTCGGGCAGGGCCAGGACGGCGAGATCCAGCGCTTCGCGGCCGAGCAGCTGCCGGTGGTGCTGGGTCATCTGGAACAGGCGCAGCGCCTGAACGCGGAACTGAGCGGGGCCGGCGGCCCGGCACGCTGAGCAGGCCGGGCGCGACCCGCGCAGCACGAAGGAGGACGGTTTCATGACACAACTTGCCTTGGTGACCGGCGCATCCAGCGGGATCGGCCTGGAGCTGGCGCGCTGCTGCGCCCGCCACGGGCTGGACCTGATCCTGGCTGCCGACGAGCCCGAGATCGAGGATGCCGCCGCGGAAATCCGCGCCGTGGGGCGCGAGGCGAAGGCGCTGCAGGGCGATCTTTCGGACCCGGCGGCGGTCGATCGGCTGGTCGGGCTGGCGGGCACGCGGCCCGTCGATGTCCTGCTAGCCAATGCCGGCCGCGGGCTGGGCCATGCCTTCGTCGACCAGGACTGGCAGCAGGCGCGCCATGTGATCGACACCAATATCGTTGGCACGCTTTACCTGGTGCAGCGCATCGCGCGCGACATGATCCGGCGCGGCAGCGGCCGCATCCTGCTGACCGGCTCGATCGCCGGTTTCATGCCGGGCACCTTCCAGGCGGTCTACAATGCCAGCAAGGCGTTCATCGATTCCTTCGCCATCGCGCTTCGCCACGAATTGCAGGACAGCGGCGTCAGCGTGACGCTGCTGATGCCCGGCGCGACCGAGACGCGCTTCTTCCAGCGTGCCGGGCTGCTCGATACCCGGATCGGCCAGGCCCGCAAAGCCGATGCCGCGGAGCTGGCCGAGGCCGGCTTCAAGGCGATGATGGCCGGCGAGGAACAGATCGTCACCGGCTGGAAGAACAGGATGCAGGTCGCGGCGGCGCATGTGACGCCCGCCGGCATGCTTGCCGAGCAGCATCGCCGCATGGCCGAGCCGAACTCGGGGCAGGAGAGCGAGGAGGAGGGCTGAGCGCCCAGCTCCCGCAAGACGGGTTCCGGATTCTTGAGGCTTGCGACCGGGCAGCCCGCCTTCATCCGCACCAGCACGCCCATCGCTTCCATCGGTTTCAGGCTTGCTGGGGGGAACTAGCGGCAATCGCGCCCTCTGCGAAGATGTCCGCGAATTTGGGGTGGAACGAAGGGCTGTGCGGCCGCCATCGGCGTCCGGGCCGACGCCCCCCGGCGGCATCATGCCGCAGCGGTGCGGCCCGGCACGCTATTGACCGGACCGGCCTTTCCGCCAAGCTGGAGAGGCCGCGGCATCCGATGCAGGCGGTCTGTTCGGGGGGAACACCACAGTTGTCACAAGTCGGCGCTGTCAAGCGTTCGATCGTTTTCTTCATGGTGCCGGAATTCACCATGATGGCCTTTGCCAGCGCGCTTGAACCGTTGCGTGCAGCCAACCGCATGCTGGGCCATGACGCCTATCGCTGGCGGCTGGCCAGCTTGGACGGTCGGCCGGTGCAAGCCTCGAACGGGGTCGAATGCCATGTGGATACCTCGATCGAGGATGAACGGCGCAAACTCGCCGGGCCGGACCGCCCGTCCATGGTGATCGTCTGTTCCGGCCTGGGGATCGAGACCTATCAGCCGAAGCCGGTCCTGACCCTGCTGCGCGAGGTGAACAGCCGCAAGATCGCCATCGGCGGGCTATGCACCGGGGCCTATGTCCTGGCCCGCGCCGGGCTGCTCGCCGGCCGCCGCTGCGCGCTGCACTGGGAAAACCTCGCAGGCTTTTCCGAGACCTTCCCCTCGGCCGATGCCTATGCCGACCTGTTCGAGGTGGACGGCACCATCTACACCTGCGCCGGCGGCACGGCGGCGCTCGACATGATGCTGCACCTGATCGGCGAGGATTTCGACGACGCGCTGCTGGGCCGGGTCTGCGAGCAGCTGCTGACCGACCGCATTCGCAGCCCGGGCGACCGCCAGCGCCTGCCGCTGCGAGCGCGGCTGGGCGTGCAGAACCCCAAGGTGCTGAGCGTCATCGAGCTGATGGAGGCGAACCTGGCCGAGCCGCTGTCGCTGGCCGGGCTGGCCGCCCATGTCGGCCTGTCGCGCCGCCAGATCGAGCGGCTGTTCGACCGCGAGATGGGCCGCTCTCCGGCGCGCTATTACCTCGAGATCCGGCTGGACCGCGCCCGGCACCTGCTGATGCAATCCTCGCTGCCGGTGATCGAGGTGGCGGTGGCCTGCGGCTTCGTCTCGGCCTCGCATTTCGCGAAATGCTACCGCGAACTCTATGCGCTTTCCCCGCATGAGGAGCGGGGCGAGCGCAAGGTGCTGGTCCTGCCCTGACCCGGCCCGGGCAGGGCCGTCATGCGCCGGTGAAGGCGCGCTGGTGAAAGGCCAGGACCTCGGCCGGATAGCGCCATGCGCGGCCGTGCGGGCAGGCATCGCGCGCGAGGCATTGCCGGGCGCAGGCGCCGCCGCGCGGGCCGCGGGCATGGGCGATGCAGGCCGCGGCGGCAAAGTCCGCGGCGGTATGGGCTGCAACCGGGCAGGCGTGCAGGCAGGGCTTTGCGGCGCAGGAATCGCAGGGATGGCCGCCGGGCCCGTCCGGTCCGGGCCGCACCGTGCCGGGCAGCGGGGCGTCGAACAGCAGCGCGCC
The DNA here is from genome assembly GCF_004407025.1 of Paracoccus sp. DMF. Lineage (NCBI taxonomy): Bacteria > Pseudomonadati > Pseudomonadota > Alphaproteobacteria > Rhodobacterales > Paracoccaceae > Paracoccus > Paracoccus sp. DMF. The sequence continues at coordinate 129,254 of NZ_SOKV02000003.1, read as the reverse complement.
GCGATAGGCGTGCCACAGCCCGTAGCGCGGATGCATCAGCAGTCCCAGCGGCGAGGGTTTCAGCCGGCCGGCCCGCATCGCCCATTGCTGGAACGGGGCAAAGGGCCGGTCGCTGGGCATCGCCACCCGCGCGCCGACCTGCGCCGCCGCCCGCGCGATCACCGCGCGCGACCATTGGTCGAGCGGATCGGCCGGCGGGGTCGCCTGCCGGTCCAGCCATCGCGTGAACACCGGCCAGTAGCCCGCACCGACATTCCCGACCAGCAGCACCGCCGCTGCCGGGGCGCCGCCGGGGCCGGGGGGCCGCGGCTCCCCCGGTTCGAAATTCAGCCCGCCGCGCAGCACCAGGCCGCTGCGGGCCAGCGCGGCGGCCGCGCGCTCGGGCAGGTCAGCCGCCATCGCGCGGGCGGACCTGGTTGCGCCAGACCTCATCATGGATCAGCTCCGCCACCTTTGCCCGTGCCGAGACCGGCGGCTTTCATGTGAAGGCATCCGGCATCGAGGCTTTCTTGCGCGCCACGAAATCGTCCAGGCTGTCGCGGATGCCGGGGTCCAGCGGCGGGGCCTCATAGCTGTCCAGCCAGCGCCGCGCGATCTCGCCCGCGCGCTGCGGGGCGGTCTTCTCGCCCTCGGCCTGCCATTGCTCGAACGAGTTGTTATCGGCCACGATCGAGCGATAGAAGGCGGTCTGGAAATTCGCCTGGGTATGGGCGCAGCCCAGATAGTGGCTGCCGGGGCCGACCTCGCGGATCGCATCCAGCGCCTGGCCATTTTCCGACAGGTCGACGCCCTGGGCCAGCTTCTGCGCCACGCCCAGCTGGTCCGCGTCCATGATGAACTTCTCGTAGCAGGCGGACAGCCCGCCCTCGAGCCAGCCGGCCGCATGCAGCACGAAATTCGCGCCGCAGAGCAGCGTCGAGTTCAGCGTATTGGCGCTTTCATAGGCGGCCTGCGCATCCGGGATCTTCGCCGCGCAGAGCGAGCCGCCGGTGCGGAACGGCAGCCCCAGCCGCCGCGCCAGCTGCGCCGCGCCATAGGACACCAGCGAGGGTTCCGGCGTGCCGAAGGTCGGCGCCCCCGATTGCATCGAGATCGACGAGGCGAAGGTGCCGAACAGCACCGGCGCGCCGGGCCGCACCAGCTGGGTGAAGGCGGCGCCGGCCAGCACCTCGGCCAGCACCTGCGTCAGCGTGCCCGCCACCGTCACCGGGCTCATCGCGCCGGCCAGGATGAAGGGGGTGACGATGCAGGCCTGGTTGGCGCGGGCATAGACCTTGGCCGCGCCCAGCATGGTGTCGTCGAAGACCATGGGCGAGTTGGCGTTGATCAGGCTGATGGTCACGGTGTTTTCGTCCACGAACGCATCGCCGAACAGCAGCTTCGCCATGGCGACGGTGTCCTCGGCCCGCTCGGGCGCGGTGACCGAGCCCATGAAGGGCTTGTCCGACAGCGTCATATGCGCCAGCAGCATGTCCAGGTGGCGCTTGTTCACCGGCACGTCCACCGGCTCGCAGACCGTGCCGCCGGAATGGTGGATCGAGGGCGCCAGATAGGCCAGCTTCACGAAATTCCGGAAATCCTCCAGCGTGGCATAGCGGCGCTTGCCGTCCAGGTCGCGCACGAAGGGCGGGCCGTAAACCGGGGCGAAGACCGTGGCGCCGCCGCCGATCTGCACCGAGCGCGCGGGGTTCCTCGCATGCTGGGTAAAGACCGAAGGCGCGGTCTTCAGCAGCGCCCGCGGCAGGCCCTTGGGGAAATGGACGCGCTGGCCGCGCACGTCGGCGCCCGCCTCCCTCCACATCGCCAGCGCCTCGGCGTCGTCGCGGAACTCGATGCCGACCTCCTCCAGCACCGTGTCGGCATTGGCCTCGATCAGGGCCAGGCCCTCTTCGCTCAGCACCTCGTAATAGGGCACCTGGCGCCTGATATAGGTCAGTTGCGCGCCCGGCCCGCCCCCGGCCCGTGCCGCGCGCCGGGCCGATGCCCCGCGCTCGCCCCGGCCGCGCCTGCTGCCGGTGTCCTCTGCCGTCGTCACGCTATCCGTCATGCGGTGATTCCCGTCTCCCTCACGGCCACAGCGCCGTGCTGGCTGTGGATTGTAGTCAAGCGCGGCGCGCGGACCGGCTTGGCTGCGGCAGCGGCTGTCGCAATCCGGACAGTGGGGCGGCGGGGCGCTGCGCTATACAGGGCGCATCACCAGTCGGCGCGCTGGCCGGATGCGGAAACAGGCGCCCCTTGCAACCTTCCGGAGTCCAGCCATGTCCGACGACGACATCAGCCTTGCCGACCTGCCCGACGACGACCTGGTGCAGCAGATGCACGACGACCTCTATGACGGCCTGAAGGAAGAGATCGAGGAAAGCACCACCATCCTGCTGGAGCGCGGCTGGACGCCCTATGACGTGCTGACCAAGGCCTTGGTCGAGGGCATGCGCATCGTCGGCGAGGACTTCCGCGACGGCATCCTGTTCGTGCCCGAGGTGCTCTTGTCGGCCAATGCCATGAAGGCGGGCATGACCATCCTGCGCCCGCTCTTGGCCGCGACCGACGCCCCCAAGCAGGGCAAGCTGCTGATCGGCACCGTCAAGGGCGACATCCACGACATCGGCAAGAACCTGGTCGGCATGATGATGGAGGGCGCCGGTTTCGACGTCGTGGACATCGGCATCAACAACCCGGTGGAAAGCTATCTGGCCGCCATCGAGGAGCACCAGCCCGACATCCTGGGCCTGTCGGCGCTGCTGACCACGACCATGCCCTACATGAAGGTGGTCATCGACGCCCTGGAGGAAAAGGGCATCCGCGACCGGCTGACCGTGCTGGTCGGCGGCGCGCCGCTGAACGAGGATTTCGGCAAGGCCGTGGGCGCGGACGCCTATTGCCGCGACGCCGCGGTCACCGTCGAGATGGCCAAGGACTTCATGACGCGCAAGCACAACAGCCGCGCGGCCTGAAGGCGGGACGCAGTGGCAGGGCGGGGCATGGAAAAGGCAGGACGGCGCCGCGCGGCAAGGCTGAAGGCCCGTCGGGCCGCGACGGCGCCCCTGCCGGCCCCGGCCCGGGCGGAGGGACCGCCACCCGCGCCGGACAAGGTGCTGGTCATCGCCTGCGGCATGCTGGCGCGCGAGATCCTGGTGATCCGGCAGCAGCGGGGCCTGGCGCATCTGGTGCTGAAATGCCTGCCGGCCGAGCTGCATTTCCAGCCCCAGCGCATCGCCGCCGCCGTGGATGCGGCGATCGACGCCGCGCGGGCCGAGGGCTATCGCGACATCTTCGTCGGCTATGCCGACTGCGGCAGCGGCGGCATGCTCGACAAGGTGCTGGCGCGGCAGGGCGTCGAGCGGCTGGAAGGGCCGCATTGCTTTGCCGTCTATCAGGGCGCCGCGGCCTTCGCCGCGGTGGCGGATGCCGATGTGACCGCCTTCTACATGACGGATTTCCTGTGCCGCCAGTTCGACGCCTTCTTCGTGCGGCCGCTGGGGCTGGACCGCCACCCCGAGCTGGCGCGGGACTTCTTCGGCAATTACCGCAAGGTGGTCTACCTGGCGCAGACCGAGGATCCGGCGCTGGAGCGGGTGGCGCGCGATGCCGCCGCCATGCTGGGCCTGGCCTATGAAAGACGGCTGACGCGCTATGGCGACCTGGCCCCGGCGCTGCAAGCTGCGGCATTGCGCCGCGGGGGGTAGGGCGTCGCTTTTGAAGCAGCCGCCGTCGCGGGCCGGACAGGGGGCAGCTGCCGGTTCGGCGATGCTCGCCCCAAGGAGGGGGAGATCCTTTCCAGATGACGCCAAGGCCGCCCGGCAAGGCGGCCGCGGCGCCCAGGCTTTCGCGCGGAACCCGCAGGTGTTCCTTGACCCAGGCAGGAAAAAGCATGTCTGACCAGACCCATCGTGCAATGATCCCGGCGGCAGGCCAGGGCCGCGTGGCGAAGGCGCCGAGGCCCGGGGGCCCGGCGCAGGTCGCGCGGCCCGGGCGCGGCTATGCGGTCAGGCTGTGGTCGGTGCGCCATGCCCGCGCGCTGGAGTGGTTCTATCGCCGGTTCGCCCGAACCGTCCTGCTGCTGCATCCGCTGTGGCAGGCGCTGGGCTACGGCCGGGTCGAAAAGCCGATGCGCTTCGTCGAGCGGCAGGTCAAGGGCCTGATGTTCGACTGCCGGATGTGCGGGCAATGCGTGCTGTCCTCGACCGGCATGTCCTGCCCGATGAACTGCCCCAAGCAGCTGCGCAACGGCCCCTGCGGCGGCGTGCGCGCCAACGGGCATTGCGAGGTCAGGCCAGACATGCCCTGCGTCTGGGTCAAGGCTTGGGAGGGTTCGCGCCGCATGGTGCAGGGCGACGCCATCCTGACGGTGCAGAAGCCGGTGGACCGGACGCTGGCCGGAACCTCGTCCTGGCTGCGCGTGACCGCCCAGGCCGCCGCCGAACGCGACCAACGGGAGGATGCCGCATGAGCCCGCACCATGACGAAAACCCCGCCGGCGCGCATCTGCCGCTGGCGCCGCTGCCCGGCCATGCCTCGCGCGGGCGGCTGGAGCGGGTGCTGCGCCGCGGCGAATTCGCCGTCACCGCCGAGCTGAACCCGCCCGACAGCGCCGATCCCGAGGATGTCTATGAACGCGCCGCCGTCTTCGACGGCTGGGTGGACGGGATCAATGCCGTCGATGCCTCGGGGGCGAATTGCCATATGTCCTCGGTCGGGATCTGCGCGCTGCTGACCCGGATGGGCTATGCGCCGATCTATCAGATTTCCTGCCGCGACCGGAACCGCATCGCCATCCAGGGCGACGTGCTGGGCGCCGCGGCCATGGGGGTGCAGAACGTGCTGTGCCTGACCGGCGACGGCGTGCAGGCCGGCGACCAGCCGGGCGCGAAGCCGGTCTTCGACCTCGACTGCATGTCGCTGATGGAGACGATCCGCACCATGCGCGACGAGGGCCGGTTCCTGTCGGGCCGCAAGCTGACGACGCCGCCCGCGATGTTCCTGGGCGCGGCGATCAACCCCTTCGCGCCGCCCTATGACTTCCGGCCGCTGCGGCTGGCCAAGAAGATCGCCGCCGGCGCGCAATTCGTGCAAAGCCAGTATTGTTTCGACGTGCCGATGTTTCGCGACTACATGGCCCGGGTCCGCGACCTGGGCCTGCACGAACAATGCTTCATCCTGTGCGGCATCGGGCCGCTGACCTCGGCCCGGACCGCGCGCTGGATGCGGGCCAATGTGCCGGGGGTGCATATTCCCGACGCGGTGATCGCCCGGCTGGAAGGCGCCGCCGACCAGAAGCGCGAGGGCAAGCGGCTCTGCATCGACATCATCGACGAGGTGAAGGAGATAGCGGGCGTCGCCGGCATCCATGTCATGGCCTATCGGCAAGAGGAATACGTCGCCGAGATCGTCCACGATTCCGGCGTGCTGAGGGGCCGGCGCCCGTGGCGCCCCGAGCCCAGGGCCGACGATGCGCTGGTCGCCGGCCGACTGGACCACATCCTGCACGACGACCGCGCCGAAACGCCGCAGCAGATCCTGACGGACGCGCAGGCGGCGCCGCACCCCGCCACACCCTGAAACAACCATCCATTCCGAAAAGGAAACATCCATGACCCGCACCATCGTCGCCTCGGCGACCCGGGAAATCGCCATCGGCTTCGACCAGCCCTTCTGCGTCATCGGCGAGCGTATCAACCCCACCGGCCGCAAGAAGCTGGCGGCCGAGATGGTCGAGGGCAATTTCGACACCGTGCGCAAGGACGCGCTGGAGCAGGTGGCCGCGGGCGCGACCATGCTGGACATCAACGCGGGCGTCACCGCCGTCGATCCCAACGCCACCGAGCCGGGGCTGATGGTGCAGACGCTGCAGATCGTGCAGGACCTGGTGGATGTCCCGCTGGCCATCGATTCCTCGGTCACCGCCGCGATCGAGGCCGGGCTGAAGGTCGCGCGCGGCCGCCCGCTCATCAACTCGGTCACCGGCGAGGAGGACAAGCTGGAGGCGATCTTGCCGCTGGCGCGGAAATACGACGTGCCGGTGGTCGCGATCTCGAACGACGAGACCGGGATCTCCATGGACCCCGACGTGCGCTTCGAGGTCGCGAGGAAGATCGTCCAGCGCGCCATGGACCACGGCATCCGTCCCGAGGACGTGGTGGTCGATCCGCTGGTGATGCCGATCGGCGCCCTGGGGGACGCCGGGCTGCAGGTCTTCGCCCTGCTGCGCCGGCTGCGCGAGGAGCTGAAGGTGAACACGACCTGCGGCCTCTCGAACATCTCCTTCGGCCTGCCGCACCGGCACGGCATCAATGCGGGCTTCATCCCGATGGTGATCGGCGCCGGCATGACCAGCGCCATCATGAACCCCTGCCGCCCGCAGGAGATGGAGGCCGTGCGCGCCGCCAATGTGCTGGCCGGCGTGGACAAGGACTGCGGCACCTGGATCCGCACCTACAAGGACTTCCGGTCCGGCGAACATGCCGCGCCCGCCGCGGTTCCGGTGGAGGGCGGGGCGCGGCGGCGCGGCGGGCGGGCGGCGCGGCTCGGCGCGCCCGCCTGACGCCATGGCCTCGGACCCGAAAGACCCGCTGGTCCTGTTCATGCCCTCGGGCAAGCGCGGGCGCTTTCCGGTCGGGACCAGCCTGCTCGACGCCGCGCGCCAGCTTGGCGTGCATGTCGAAAGCGTCTGCGGCGGCCGCGCCACCTGCGGCCGCTGCCAGGTCGCGGTGCAGGAGGGCAGCTTCGCCAAGTTCGGCGTCACCTCGTCCAGCGACCACGTCTCGGCCCGGGGCGGCAAGGAGGACCGCTATGACCGCCTGCGCGGCCTGCCCGCGGGCCGGCGCCTGGCCTGTTCCGCCGCCATTCTCGGCGACCTGGTGGTGGACGTGCCGCAAGACACGACCGTCAATGCCCAGGTGGTCCGCAAAGCCGCCAGCGACCGCGTCATCGCGCGCGACCCGGCGGTGCGGCTGTGCTATGTCGAGGTGGACCCGCCCGACATGCACCAGCCCCTGGGCGACCTCGACCGGCTGAAGGCGGTGCTGGCGCGCGACTGGGGTATCCACGACCCGGCCGTGCCGCTGCGGCTGCTGCCGCAGGTGCAGACGATCCTGCGCCGGGAAAACTGGGGAGTCACCGTCGCCGTCCATCGCGACGCGGACGGCACGCGCCCCGACATCCTCGCGCTCTGGCCCGGCCTGCACAACCAGGCCTATGGTATCGCCTGCGACATCGGCTCGACCACCATCGCGCTGCATCTGGTGTCGCTCTTGTCGGGCCGGGTGCTGGCCTCGGCCGGTGCCCCGAACCCGCAGATCCGCTTTGGCGAGGACCTGATGAGCCGGGTGTCCTATGTGATGATGAATCCCGACGGGCGCGAGGCGATGACCCGTGCCGTGCGCGAGGCGGTGAACGGGCTGATCGCGAAGGTCTGCGCCGAGGGCGGCGTGGCGGCCGACGACATCCTGGATGCGGTCTTCGTCGCCAATCCGATCATGCATCATCTGTTTCTGGGCATCGACCCGACCGAGCTGGGCCAGGCGCCCTTCGCCCTGGCCGTGTCGGGCGCGGTCCAGACCACCCTGGCCGAGCTGGGGCTTTCCGGCAATGCCGGCGCGCGCGCCTATCTGCTGCCCTGCATCGCGGGCCATGTCGGCGCCGATGCCGCCGGGGCCACGCTGGCCGAAGGCCCGCACCGCCAGGACCGCATGATGCTGCTGGTCGATATCGGCACCAATGCCGAGATCGTGCTGGGCAATGCCGCCCGCACCGTCGCGGCTTCCTCGCCCACCGGCCCGGCCTTCGAGGGCGCCGAGATCTCTTGCGGCCAGCGTGCCGCCCCGGGCGCCATCGAGCGGGTGCGCATCGACCGCGACACGCTGGAGCCGCGCTTTCGCATCATCGGCTCGGATCTGTGGTCGGACGCGCCGGGCTTTGCCGCGGAGGCCGCCCGGCTGGGCGTCACCGGCCTCTGCGGCTCGGCCATCATCGAGGTCGTGGCCGAGATGTATCTGTCGGGCATCGTGACCGGGGACGGCGTCATCAGCGGCGCGCAGGCGGCGCGCAGCGCTCGAATCATCCCGAACGGGCGCACGTTTTCCTATCTGCTGCACGATGGCCAGCCGCGCATCGCCGTGACGCAGAACGATGTGCGCGCGGTCCAACTGGCCAAGGCCGCGCTTTACGCCGGCATCCGGCTGCTGATGGAAAAGCAGGGCGTGGCGGCGGTGGACACGATCCGGCTGGCCGGCGCCTTCGGCTCGTTCATCGACCCGAAATATGCCATGGTGCTGGGCCTGATCCCCGATTGCGACCTGGCCGAGGTCCGGGCGGTCGGCAATGCCGCCGGAACCGGCGCGATGATGGCGCTGCTGAACCGCGGCCACCGGCGCGAGATCGAGCAAGTGGTGCAGCGCATCGAGAAGATCGAGACCGCGCTCGAGCCGCATTTCCAGCAGCTTTTCGTCGCTGCCATGGGCCTGCCCCACAAGGTTGACGCCTTTCCGCACCTGTCGCGCGAGGTAGCCCTGCCACCGCGCGGCGATTCCGGCGGCGGCGCGCCCGGGGACAGTCCGCGCCGGCGGCGCGAGAACCGCGTGACCCGCCGCCGCGATCAAGCCTGAGGCGTGGCCTGTTTCTTGGGCTGGCCTCTTGCGCGGGTCCACGGGCTTCTTCCGGTGCCGAAACCGGGCGGCACGTTGAGCTGGCAGGTCGACTGCGGCAGGTCCGGTGGAATTCCCCCCGATGCTGGCGCCGCTGGTGCTGGGCGGCTTCGACGTCGGTTCAGCTTCCGGGGGACGGAAGCCGCGGTGGCGCTGCACGCGCTGGGCGCCGCAATAATCGGAGTTAGAACCCCGGGGCGCTCCGAAAAAAATCATCAGCATTAGGGATTTATTCATCGGTCCTCTGCCAAAACGACCCTGCTGCCGAGGCTTGGGGCGGGCGACGATCGGGTCCGATTCATATGTTCAGAATCTTCACGCATCACGGGTTCCCCTTTCATCGGGCGCTTTTCCGCCATCTGGCTTCGATCCTGCTGGGCTGCTGGCTGCTGGCATTCCAATCCCAGGCCGCGGTCGCGCAGTCCGTGGACTGGGTCGTCAATATCGACGATTCGGGATCTGATCCTTCGCCGGCCGGCGGGCTTGTCGACTACACGATCCGCATCGCGAATGATGGCCTGAGCCCGGCCCCGGCGACCACGCTTGGCCTTGATGTTCCAAGCGGCGCGGTGCTGGAGGCGACGACCGGCGCGATCGCTGGCTGCGCGCCACTGCCGGCCACGGGCCCGCAGAGGGTTTCCTGCCTGGTGCCGGCGCTGGCCGCGGATGCCCATGCGAGCCTTACCGCGCAGCTGCGGACCTCGACGCAGGGGATGATCGGCTTCACCGCCTCGGTTCCGACCGGTATGGCCGGGGCTATCGACGGCCAGCCCGGCAACAACGCGGTTACCGAGAATACCAGCCTGACCGCCGGCGCCGATGTGGCGCTGACGCTGAGCGGACCCGACAATGCCCCGTCGGGCGCGGTCGTGACCTACAGTTTCGTCGCCAGGAACAATGGCCCCGATCCGGTCGGCAACCTGACGCTCGGCTTTGCCGTTCCTGCCGGGCTGGCGAATATCGTGCCGCCGCCCTCGGCGGGCTGCATGCTGGCGGCGGGCACCTATAGCTGCCCCATTGCCGGGCCGGTCGCGGCCGGCATGACGGTGACGCGCAGCTTCCAGGCGCAGGTCGTGCGGGCCTCCGGCCTGACCGTCACGCCGGCGGCCAGCATCGGCGGCGGCTCGGTCCCCGATCCCGTCCCGGCCAACAACAGCACCCAGAAGACCACCGGAATCGCGCCGGGCAGCGATCTGTCCATCAGCAAGTCGCGCGCGCCGGGCGGCGTCATTCTGATGGGCCAGCAGGTCACCTTTACACTGACGCCGCGCTATTCCGGCGACAGCCCGCAAGGCATCACCGTGACCGACACGCTGCCTGCACACTACAGCCTGGTATCCTACAACGCGCCGGGCTGGAACGTGACCACCTCGGGCCAGACGGTGACGGCAACGCGGGCCGCCGGCAGCGGGACGGGGGCGAACCTGGCCCTTGGCCCGATCACCATCGTGGCGCGGGCGGATGCGGCGGGCAATGTCAGCAACACGGCGCAGATCGTCTCGGCCACGCCGGAGGATCCCAACCCGGCCAACAACGGCGCCAGCGACGGCGGCGTGACCATCCAGGCGCCGCAGGTCGATCTGCGCGCGAACAAGAGCGGCCCTTCGCCGGCGCTCTATGTCGTGGGCCAAAGCTATAACTTCACCATCAGCACCAGCAATATCGGCAACGCGGCCTTCGTGGGCAGGCTGCGCATGACCGACCAGCTTCCCGCCGGGCTGCGGGTGACGCATGCGGCGCCGAACGGCTGGAGCTGCACCGCCCTGCCGGTGACGGGGCCGGCGCCTCTGAGCTGCCAGCGGGACTATTCCTCTGCCGCGCCGCTGGGCGTGAACGGGACCACGCCGGCCGTCACGCTGACGGCAGAGGCGACGCAGGCCGGGGCGCAGCCGAACGGCCTGACGGTCGGTTCCCCCGATCTGCCGGATGAGCCGAACACCGGCAACAACAGCACCACCTATGCCGGCAGCGCCGTGCTTGCGGCCAACAGCGCCGACCTGCGGGTGATCAAGACGGCGAACCTGGCCGCGGTTGCTTCGGGCGATCCGATCCTGTTCACCGTCGAGATCGTCAATGACGGTCCCGCCACCGCCACCGGGGTCACGGTCACGGATGCGCTGACCGGGCTTCTCAACAGCAACGTGGGGCCGAACCACGGCTTTGCCGGCCATACGGCGCTGCCGGGCAGCGCATCGGCCCCGTCCTGCTCGACCGGCTCCAACGGATCGGGCCGCACCGCCAGCTGCACCATCGCGACCCTGCCGGTCTGCACGGCGGGCAGCGATTGCCCGCGCATCGTCTTCGCTGTCAGGCCCGGAGGCAATGCGGGGCCGCGCACGAACACGGCCAGCGCCCTCTCGGCCGACACGCCCGATCCGGTGCCCGGCAACAATTCCGGCAGCACCGGCTATGCCGTCACCGCGCGGGCGGATGTGTCCGTCAGCAAGACCGCGACCCCGGCGACGCCCGCGGTGGGCCAGCCCTTCGACTATGAGATTACCGCGCGCAACCTGAACAGCGGGCTCTCGCAGGCCGAGAACGTGACCATCACCGATACGCTGCCCGCCGGGCTGACCTTCATCTCGGCCACGCCGGACAGCGGAAGCTGCGCGGTGAAGCCGGCGGCGAACACGGCCATCGGGCCTGGCAACGATACGGTCAGCTGCAACCTGGGCACGATCCCGGTCAATGCGCAGCGCACCGTCACCATCCGCATGCGGCCGGACCTGGGCGCGCAGGGCGGATCGGTGACCAATACCGTCAGCGTCGCGACCAGCAGCCCGGAAACCGGGACCGGCAACAACAGCTTCTCGCTGAACACGACCATCGCCGATCCGCAGATCAACCTGCTGGTCAACATGACCGACAGCGTCGATCCGCTGCCGGTGGGCACCGACGCGGTCTATCGCATCACGGTGACCAATTCCGGGCCCCTGGCCGCGACCGGCGTCGCGGTGACGAACGACCTGCCGGGCGCGCTTGCCTATGCCGGCCATGACCTGCCCGGTGACGGCACGTGCGGCACGGTCCCCGCGGCGGGCGTGCCGGGCGGGCAGCTGGCCTGCAGCTTTCCGCTGCTGGCGGCGGGCGACAGCCGGGTGCTCGAGGTGACGGCGCGCGGCCTGGCGAAGGGCGTGGCGCTGAACCGGGTCGAGGTGGCATCGGCCGAAACCCGGGCCGGATTCGAGGCGAACCTTCTGGACAATGTCGCGACCCAGCCGACCACGCTGCGCACCCGTGCGGATGTCGAGATGGTGTCGAACACCTCGGATCCCGCCACGGTCAATCTGCGCGATCCGTTCGATTTCCGGATCGAGCTGCGCAATATCGCCGGTGCCGGCCTGGCCGAAGCCGATGACGTGGTCGTCACCGGCAACCTGCCCGCCGGGGTCGAACTGACCGGAACCCCGACGGTCGCCATCGTCAGCGGCGCGGCAAGCCTGTCGTCCTGCACCGGCGTGGCCGGCGCGACCATCTTCACCTGCAATCTCGGGACGCTGAGCGCCGGCGCCGACCTCCGCATCACCGCCCCCTCGCGGGTGATTTCCGTCGCGGCCACCGGGCAGGTCTTTACCAATACCGCCGGCATCGCGACCTCGTCCTTCGAGGCGAATACCGCCAACAATGCCCGATCCGGCACCGTCACGGTCAATGCCAGCTCGCTCACGGGCCGCGTGTTCCGCGATTTCGATAATGATGCCGCGGCGCATGGCGGCGATGCCGGGATCGGCGGCCTTGCCGTCACGCTGAGCGGCACCGCCTTCGACATGACGCCTGTCCACCGGACGGCGACGACCGCGCCGGATGGGAGCTATGTCTTCGCAGGGCTTCCCGCAGGGCATTACAGCGTCAGCCATGCCGCCATCGGCGAGGCGGACCTGCAGGACGGCACGACGACCGCAGGCAGTGCTGGCGGCACGGCGACCGCGAGCACGATCAGCGGCATCGCGCTGCCCGCCGCGACGCCCGCGACCGGCTACCTGTTTCCGAAGGTGCCGCGGGCGCGCATCGGAATCGCGAAATCCCTCGCCGGCGGGCTGACGATCCATGCCGATGGCAGCTTCACGGCGGGCTTCGGCCTGATCGTCCAGAACCCCTCGCTGGAGGCGCTGGAGCAGATCGAGGTCACCGACCCGCTGGCCGGCGCCGCGCCGGCCTTCGGCAGTTTCGCGGCGCTTGCCAGCCCGGCGACCGATCCGCTGGCGCCGGGCAGTTACACCATCGTCGCGGCCCCCTCGGGCAGTTGCGGCGGTGCGAATGGCGGCTTCGACGGCGCGTCGAACGACGTCGTGGCCAGCGGCTTCAGCCTTGCCGCCGGGGCGCAGTGCAGCCTGGGCTTCCGGATCCGCGTGCGTCCGCTGGGGCCGCTTCCCCCGGTTCAGGCATCGGGCGGCCATTACGAGAACAGGGCGCAGGCCGAGGGCACCGGCGCGCTGTCGGGCCAGACCAGGGCAAGCAACCCCGCGCTGGCCGACGGTTCCAACAATGGCACGACGGTTCAGCCGGGGGTCGTCTCGCCAACGCCGCTGACCCCGGTCTTCGCTCCATCCATCGCGCTGGTGCAGACCGCCGATGCCTCGGCCCTGAACACGCCGCCGGCAAAGGGCGACAGGCTCACCTACAGCCTGACGGTGACGAATACCGGCGACGTGACGCTGAAGAATGTCGCCGTGGCGGCTCCCGGACTGGGTGCGGTTGCGGGCAGTCCGATTGCCGCGCTCGCGCCGGGTGCGTCGCAGGCGCTGACGGCGGTCCATGAGTTGACGCAAGCGGACCTGGATTCCGGCGAGGTCGTCAACACCGCGACCGCCGAGGGCGAAGCCCCGGATGGCAGCACGGTGGCCGACGTCTCGGGGACGGGTCCAAGCAATGACGATCCGACCGTGGTGCCGCTGACCGCCGCACCCTCGCTTGCGCTGGTGAAAAGCGCCGATGTCTCGGCCCTGTCCTTGCCGGCGATGCGGGGAGACCGGATCAGCTATGACCTGACGGTGACGAACACCGGCAATGTGACGCTGACGGATGTCACCGTGACCGACCCGATGCTGGGCGCGATCCCGGGAAGCCCCCTGGCCGTGCTGGCGCCGGGCGCGTCGCGGACCCTGAATGCGGATCACGAACTGACCCAGGCCGATCTGGACCGGGGCAGGATCGAAAACACCGCGTTCGCCGCAGCCAAGGCGCCCGACGGCAGCACGGTGGACGATGTTTCGGGAACGGATGCGACGAATGACGATCCGACGCGGACGAACCTGGCTGCCCGGCCGGCGATCGCGCTGGTCAAGACGGCGGATGCCTCTGCGCTCTCTTCACCGGCGGCGGTCGGCGAGCAGATCGCCTACAGCCTGACGGTGACCAATACCGGCAATGTGACGCTGACGAATGTCACCGTGGCCGACCCGATGCTGGGTGCGATCGCGGGCAGTCCTGTGGCCGTGCTGGCGCCGGGCGCGTCGCGGGTGCTGAGGGCGGATTACGAACTGACCCAGGCGGACCTGGATGCGGCCGAGGTCGTCAATACCGCGACCGCCGAGGGCGAGGCTCCGGGCGGCGGCCGGGTGACGGACGTCTCGGGCACGGACGCCACGAACGACGATCCGACCGTGGTGGCGCTGAGGGGCCGGCCCGCCATCGCCCTGATCAAGCTGGCCGATGCCAGCAGCATCTCGACACCGGCCGCCATCGGCGACCCGATCACCTACAGCTTCACGGTGGCCAATACCGGCAGCGTGGTGCTGAATGACATTGCGCTGACCGATACGATGCCGGGGGTCGAGCTGACCGGTGGGCCGATCGCCGCGCTGGCGCCGGGGGCGGTCGATTCGACCAGCTTCACCGCGACCTATCGCCTGACCCAGGCCGATATCGACGCGGGCGAGGTTCGCAACAGCGCGACGGTGACGGGCTCCGCCGACAGCGGCGAACTTGCAAGCGACATTTCCGGCACCACGGCCGGGGATGACGACCCCACCGTCGTTCCCATCGCGCCCGCCGCCGGAGTGCGGCTGGTCAAGTCGCTGGCCGGAATCGAGGATACCAATGGCAACGGCATCCAGGATGTCGGGGATGTGGTCCGCTTTGGCTTCAGGATCGGCAATACCGGCAATGTCGCGCTGCAGGTCGAGAGCATCGAGGATGCGACCGCAATCGTCTCGGGCGGGTCGATCACCATCGCTGCCGGCATGAGCGACGGCGGCAGCTTTACCGCCAGCCATGTGCTGACCCAGGCCGATCTGGATCGCGGCCATGTGCAGAATACGGCGGTGGTGGCCGGCACGGCGGTGCGCGGCGACGGCAGCCCCATTCCCGGCCCCGGCGGCGCGCCGCTGCGGATCAGCGCCAGCTCGGATGCCGGGACCGATCCCGAGGGGCGCGCAGTCCCCGATCCCGAAGCCACGGAGACGCGGGATGGCGCCGGTCAGACCGACGGCGATCCGGGCAACGACCCGACCGTAGTGCGGCTGGCCCGGACGGCGGCGGTCGCCTTGATCAAGCGCTATGCCGGCTTTGCCGACGCCAATGGAAACGGCGTCGAGGACGCGGGCGATACGCTGAACTTCGCCTTTGCCGTCGCCAACACCGGCAATGTCGCGCTGCGGATCGCCACCATCGACGACCCGGCGGCCACGGTCTCGGGCGGGCCGGTGATCCTCGCCCCGGGAGAAACCGACAGCACGACCTTTGCCGCGGCCTGGTTGCTGAGCGATCAGGACATGCGGCGCGGCCATGTCCAGAACGCGGCCCGGGTCACCGGCCATGCGGTGACGACGCAGGGTGTGCCGATCCGCGACGGCAGAGGGCTGCTCAGCGTCACAGACGTCTCGGACAGCGGCACCGATCCCGAGGGCGCGGCGCTGGACGATCCGCAGGCGGTGGAAACCCCGGACGGCGAGGGCGGCACCGACAGCGACCCGGCCAACGACCCCACCGTGGTCAAGCTGGGCCGGCCCGAGGTCCTGCTGAAGATCAGCGTCGTCGAGACGCCGGACCGCAACGGCAACGGCATTTTCGATGCGGGCGACCAGATCGTCTATGCCTTCGCCGTGACCAATACCGGCAATGTCCCGCTGGAGGACGTCACCATCGATCCGGGCAGCCTTAGCCTGGACATGCCCGGCTTCTCCTGCCGGCCGGTCCGGTTATCGGTGGCCGGGACGGCGGTGCTGACCTGCGCCGGCAATCGCTACACGGTCACGGCCGAGGATGCCCGCCAGGGCCAGATCAACCTGGCCGCGACCGCGACGGGCCGTTCGGTCGCGGGCGTGCGGGCGGTGTCCGAGGACGCCGTGGTTTCGCCGACGATGCGGGCCGGTGGGCTGACGCTGACCAATTCGGCGGATCGCGGCACGGCCGTCGTCGGCGATCTGGTCGGCTATGTGCTGGAGCTTGCCAATGACGCCGCCGGGATCACCACGACCACCGACCTGGTCGATACCCTGCCCGCCGGCTTCAGCTATCGTTCCGGCAGCGCGACGGTCGGCCGCGCCAGGGTCGAGCCTGAGATCCGGGGCAACCGCCTGCTCTGGCACGGGTTGACCCTTGCTGCGGGGGAAACCCTGCGGGTGCGAATCGAGGCTCTGGTCGGCGGCGGCGTCCGGCCGGGCTCTCATGCGAGCCGGGCGCAGGCGTTCAGCCCCGCGACCGGCCGGCCGGTCACGCCCGAGGCGACGGCCACGATCCGGGTCGAGGTCGATGCGGTTCTTGCCTGTGCCACCGTGATTGGCCGGGTTTTCGACGACCTGGACCATGACGGTTACCGGAACGCGCGACCCGGCGAAGAGGGGGCCGAACAGGGCCTGCCGGGCGTGCGGCTGGTGGCGCCGAACGGGCTGGCGGTGACGACGGACCGGCACGGCCGCTTCAGCCTGCCCTGCGCGGCGCTGCCGCGCGACATCGGCGCCAATTTCATGCTGAAGCTGGATGAGCGCACGCTGCCGCTGGGTTATCGGCCGACCTCCGAAAATCCGCGCGTGGTGCGGCTGACGCCGGGGATGCTGACGAAGATGAATTTCGGAGCCAGCCTGTCCCGAGTCGCGCGCGTGGATCTGTCGGCCCGCGCCTTCAGCGGCGATGATCCGCGCCCCGAGTTGCAGGATGGCCTGCGCCGGCTCGTCGCCGAAATCGCGGCCCGGCCCTCGGTCTTGCGGCTGAGCTATCGGCTGGGCCCGGGCGAGCGGCGCGGCGACGCCAGGGTTCGGCTGCGCCGGGTCGAGGCCGCGCTGCGCCGGCTGTGGCCCACGAACGGACGATTTGCCCCGCATATCGAGACGGTGGTGGAAACGCGGCCGGTGGGGCGCTGATGATCAGCGCGGATTTTTCCAGCATGAATCCGATCAGCAAGCACAGGCTGGTGGCCTGCACCGCGCTTGTCCTGATCCTTTCGTTGCAACCGGGACTGGCCCAGCGGGACGACAGGGGCTGCGCGCCGGTTCCGGGCGAACGGCCCGGCGCTTGCGCATATGGCAATACCGGATCGGTGGCTTCACCCGCATTGCCGCCCGACGCGCAGCGCGATCCGGCCCGAGATCTGGGCGATCTGGGTTTTTCGATCTCGGTCGATGCAGCCCCTGCGGCGCCCCCCCGGACCATTGCCGGCCCGCCGCCGGCGCCGGACTGGCCGCAGGCGGTGGTGGATCACGATCTGGACCGGCTGGACCTGCAGGTCAGCGTCGACGGCCTGGGCGCGCGGCCGGTCCTGAACGTCTCGACCGCCGACATGCGCAGCCGCTATCGGGCGGGGCAGGCGATAGGCTTCCGCACCGCATCGAACTATCCCGGCTGGATCGCGCGGGCCGAGGTCATCGTGACCGATCCCGACCGCCCCGGCCATCCGATCGCCGTGCTGCCCGCGCGCCCGAACGGGCTGACCGAATGGGTGATGCCTGCGGATGGGCCGCAGGAACTGCTCTATGTCCTGCGGGTGCATGACCGCAGCGGGCGTTACGACGAGACCGCGCCGCTGCCGCTGACCCGCGCCTCGGCGCCGTTGGAGGGGCCGGAACTGACCGGCCCGATCACCGCGGCGGGCGAGGGCGAGGATCGCACGGCGCGCCGCACCATCCCGGTGCGCGGCGCGGTGGTCACGGTCTCGGGCCAGGATCTGCCGGCCGGTGCCCGGCTGACCGTGCTGGGCGAGGCGGTGACGCCGGACGCCGACCGGCGTTTCGTGCTGCAACGCATCCTGCCGCCGGGCGAGCATGACCTGGACATCGCCATGGGCAGCCAGTCTCAGATCCACCGCGTCACCGTGCCGCAGCGCGAGCTGTTCGCGACCGGCATCGCCGAGATCACCCTTGGCCGTGACAGCGCGACCGATGGCAACTGGCGCCACGGCCGGGTCGCGGGTTTCGTCCAAGGGGTGCTGGCCGATGGAACGAAGCTGACCGGTTCGGTCGATACGCGCGACACGGAACTGCGCGACATGTTCCGCCATGGCACCCGGCGCTTCCCCGACCAGGTGCTGCGCCAGATCGAGGATCGCGACGTCTGGGTGGCGACCGGCGACGACAGCACGGTGGAGGATCTGGCGCCAACCTCGGGGCGGCTGTTCCTGCGGCTGGAAAACGACCAGGGCCATGCGCTGTGGGGCGATTTCCGCCCCGAGGGCGACCTGGAGCGCATGGTGCGCAGCGACCGCACGCTTTACGGCGCCTCGGCCGGCTGGCAATCGCCCGAGACCGCCGCCGATGGCAGCCCGCGCGGCAGGATCAGCGCCTATGCGGCCTCGACCGACCGGCTGAGCCAGCGCGACGTGTTCCGCGGCACCGGCGGCAGCACCTATTTCCTGTCGCACCGCGACATCGAATCGGGCACCGAGACGCTGCTGGTCGAGCTGCGCGACCGGGTCTCGAACACCATCGTCTCGTCCCGGCGCCTGGCCGAGGGGCGGGACTACCGCATCGACTATGTGCAGGGCGTGGTGATCCTGAACGCGCCGCTGTCGCCCTCGGCCAGCGGGCCGGGGCTGGTCGGCGACGGCACGCTTGGCGACCGGATCGTCAATCTGGTGGCGCAATACGACTATGTTCCCGCCAATGGCGCCGGCGCCGGTGACAGCCATGGCGCGCGGGCCGAAACCTGGGTCACGCCACATCTGCGTTTCGGCGCCACGCTGGCGCAGGAAGCGGCCGGCGGGGCCGATAACCGGCTGGGCGGTGCGGACCTGTTGTGGAAGCGCAACGAGGACAGCTGGCTTTCGGCCGAGATCGCCGAAAGCGAGGGGCCGGGCTTCGGCCAGACCCTGTCGCTGACCGGCGGCCTGGATCTGGACCCGGCGAGCCCGACTGCCGGGGCCAAGGGGCTGCGGGCGCGCGGGACGCATGTCGAGGGCCGGCTGGATCTGGCCGAGATCGGCGGCGCGGGCCATGTCTCTGCCTTCTGGGACCGGCGGGACCAGGGCTTCACCGCGCCCGACTGGAACGTGACGGTGGGCCAGCGCAGCGCCGGCCTTGACGGGCAGGTCGGGATCGGCCCGGCGACCGCCCTGACCTTTGGCGCGACGCGGTTCCGCGACGATGCCGGAAAGCGCGACGACCGCGCGCGCATCGGCATCGACCACAGGCTGAGCCGCCATTGGCAGATCGAGGCTGAACTCGCGCATCGCGACCGCGCCAATCCCGGATCGCTGGTCCTGGGCGAAAACGGCCGCGGCACCGATGCCGCCGCCCGCCTGACCTGGCACCGCGACGACGACCTTTCGGCGTGGATCTTAGGCCAGGCCAGCCTGTCGCGCTTGGGCGATATGCGCAGGGACGACCGGGTCGGCGTCGGGGCCGAGGCGGCGGTCTCCGACCGCCTGCGCGCCCTGGCCGAGGTTTCGCAGGGCACCCAGGGCGCCGCCGGGCAGGCGCAGCTGACCTGGGCCGCAAGCGCGGCCGGCAGCTATACGCTGGGCTGGCGCGAGGATCCGACGCAGGTCGACAACCTCGCCAGCGGCGAACGGCGCGGCCTGACCTTCGGCGCGCAGCGGCAGATCAACCGCGCCTGGACCTATACGACCGAGACGGTCCGCAGCGGCATCGCCAGCCGCCGGTCGCTGGCCTCGACCCATGGCGTCAGCTACACGCCGGACGAACGGTGGCGCCATGATGCCGGGCTGATCACCGGGCGGGTGCTGGAACCGGACGGCACCATGATGCGGCGCAGCGGGCTGTCGCTGGGCACGCAATTCTCGAACGGAGAGGATCAGGCCGCGAAACTGCGCGGCGAATGGCGGCGCGAGCGCTCGGACGATCCGCTGCGGCTGGCCGCGCGCCGGAGCTGGATGGTCACGGGCGAGTTCACCTGGCGCACCGGTGACGACTGGCGCCTGGTGGGCGCGCTGGATGCGGTGATCTCGCGGGGCGAGGACGAGTTGCGCGACGGCCGCTATGTCGAGGCGATGCTGGGCTATGCCTATCGCCCCATCGACAGCGACCGGCTGAACGCGCTGCTGAGCTATACCTACCTCGAGGACCTGCCGGGCGCGGATCAGGTCAATATCGACGGTAAGACCGACGGGCCGCGCCAGCGCAGCCATATCCTGAACGCCGCCTTCAGCTATGATCTCGACCAGCGCTGGACGCTGGGCGGCAAATACGGCTTCCGCATGCGCCGCCAGGCGGACCGCGACCGTTCGGATCAGGTGACATCGACCGCGCATCTGGCGGTGCTGCGGGCGGATTATCGCATCGTGCATCTGTGGGACGCGATGGCCGAGCTTCGCGTGCTTCACGCGCCGCGCGCCTCGATGACGGAATACGGCGCGCTGCTGGCCGTCTACCGCGAGATCGGCCCGAACGCGCGGATCGGCCTCGGCTACGCCTGGGGCGGGGTGTCGGATGATCTGCGCGGGGTGGAGCCTGCCAAGCGCGGGGTGTTCGTGAACCTGATCGGCAAGTTCTGAGGCGCGGAGCGCAGGTTTCCCCAGAAGGCCGTGACCTAGCCTCGGGGGCGATGAGTGTTTTCCGGCGAGCCTCCGGTTCGCTGGCAGCACTGCCCCGATTTATCGATACCGGGCTGCGCGGCGCTGACGGTATAGCCGACCGACCGGAACAGGATCGCATCTTGCTAGGGGCCGCATGTGCATCGCGCCATTGCCGCAAGGCAATTCAAAGCCACCGCAACGTCTGGCCAGCGGCAGGTTCCAAGCCGACTTCCTGCGTTTCTGGCCTGCACGATCCGGCGCGATCTGGCCGGGATCGAATCACCAGGAACGCCGATGGTGGTGCCCCAGGCCGCGGCCGGGACGTGGATTCGCCTGATGGACCTGAGCCGGCGGCGGCCATCGAACTCGAAACATGCGCCACGGCCCGCGGTAGGGGCCATCGGGCAAAGCCTGGTCATCGGCCAAGCCAGCGCATCGCGCAAGACGCCGACCTGTGCCGAACTGCCCATGCGCCACGCCGCGCCTCGGGCCGGTCCATGCCTGATCCGGCGCTATTTCGCCGCCATCGCCTCGCCGGCGCCGCGCAGCATCGCCGCCGCTTCGACCCGGTTCTGCACGTTCAGCTTCACGATGATATTGTGGACATGGTTCTTGATGGTCGGCACCTCAAGGCCGAGTTGGCGCGCGATCAGCTTGTTCGACAGGCTGTCGGTCAGAAGCGACAGGATCTGGTATTCGCGGCTTGAAAGCTTGGTCAGCCGCTGCACCTCGCGTTCGCGCAGCGAGATCTGCAGAAGGTGTTCCTGCAGCAACCGGCTGATCCGGGGCGGGCAGACCAGATCGCCGCGCAGCGTGGCCTGGATGATGGTCACCAGGTCGTCGATCGATTGGTCCACGGTGACGCAGGCCGCCGCTCCGGCCTCGACCGAGGCCAGCAGCGCACATTCGTCCCGGTCCAGCCCCAGCGCCACGACCGGCTTGCCCCGGGCGGCGGCGAAGGCCGCCCGGACGCCTGCCGCCGGGTCGCCGGACTGGCTGGCACGCACATCGACAAGCACGGTATCGACCCGTTCCAGCGCGCCGCCATCCATGCAGCCCGGACCGTCGCATGCCAGGATGGCGTGGATTTCCGAACGGTCGGAGAGCGCTTTCTGAAGCCCCTCCCGGTAAATGCGATGTTCAATGCAAAGCAGTAACGAGAACCGATCCATACCAAGTAATCTCCTGTTCAGGAGGACGCCATGGGCAGTGCAATCAATCACAGGGAAATATCATAACACGAAGATCAACCGGTGGCTTCGAGATTCTGACGCCGGGGAAGGCAACCGGTTGGCCGGCACCGGCGATGCCGCGCCGCCGGCGATCAGGGGCGGCTTGCCGGGGCCGGGGTCCAGCCATTCGCCGGGGCCGTGGATCAGGCCGGACAGACCCAGGGGCGAAAGGTCGGTGGGCTTTGCGGCATTCATGCCCCAGGGATATCGCCGGCCGTCGGCGCCGCGCGCGGCCATTTCCCATTGGTCGGGCGTCGGCAGGCGTCCACCCAGCCGCCGCGCCTCGGCCTGTGCGGCGGCCAGGGGAACGGCCGGGCGCGGCAGGCTGTCGATATAGAAGCCGCGCTCAAGCGTGACCCGATGCGGCGGGTTCGGCACGGTGCCGCGCGGCGCCAGCGCCGTGCCCAGCCGGTAGGTGCCGGGCGGCACCCAGGTCAGCAGGGCGCCATCGGCAAGGGCCGGCCCGGCGGGACCGAGGATTACGCCGGGCGCCGGTGGCGGCGGGGTGCCGACCGGCAGCGGCTGGCTCAGCGCCGCGGCCGTGTCGCGCAGGCCCGGCGGCAGGTGGTCGGGATCGCCGTCCAGAACCGCCTCGACGCCGGGCGGAAGCGCCTTGCCCGGCGGCCCGCCAAGGCGCACCAGCACGGCGTCGCGCAGCGCGAGGATCATCCGGGCCTCGTCATGGGTCACGCCCTCGGATTTCGTCTCGGGCAGGCGGATGCGGGCAACGGCGCCGGCAAGAGGGGCCAAGCGCAAGCTGCCGGCGGCCAGCATCGCGGTGACGGCGATCTCCCAATCGGGGTCGGTCAGCGCGCGGGCCAGCGCGCCTTCGACTCGGGCCGGGCCGGCCGGGCGGTCGCGCATCCACCAGCGCATGATCTGGAGCTTTTCCCGGCGCCAGCCGGGAAGCGCGAACAGCGCGGCAGCCGAATGCGTGGGCAACGAACCCGCGCCAAGCCGGTCGAGCAAGGCCAGGGCCTGCTCGGCGATCGCCGGCTCCGGATCCGCGACCAGCGCCAGGGCGCAGACCGCGGCGATATGCGCATCGGCGCCTTCGGCCGCTTGCAGGGCCGCCAGCCGGTCCAGGGCATCCGCCGAGCGGGCAAGGCCGATGATCTCGTCGGGCGGCATGAGGGCGAGGCCGTCCGGCACGAAGCCGCCCTGGCTGCGGCGCAGGACCAGGTTGCGGGTCGCAAGGTCGCGCAGCAGCCACAGCGTCGCGCCGCCACTGCGCCACGCGACCGGGCCCGGATCGACCGGCGGGTCCAGCGGCGACCAGCCCGCGGCCCGCAGGCGCCGTGCGACCGCGTTCCAATCCAGGGCGCGCGTCAGCACCTGCGGGGTCGTCGGGTCCGGGGCGGGGGGCGGGCTGGGCATCGGTCTTTACCATTCAAGCTTGAAATGGCCTTGCAGCAAGGCCGCGACGATGGCGCGCTGCGAGGTGAGCGTTTCCTGCGTCACCGGGTCCACCGTCCCCAGTGGCAGGACAAGAGACCGGCCGGTCTTGATGTCGACGATGACAATGGGGTCGGAGCTGGTGCCCGGTTCCATCACCATCTTCATGTCGTCGCCCGCGGCCAAGCGCACCGGAATGATGCGCTCGGTGACGTTGACCCCTTCCTGAAGGAACTTGGCTTCGAATGGCCCCAGCGCCTCGAGGCCGTCGCCCAGCAGATACGCCCGCTGTCTGGAATCGGCGCGGAAGATGTCGCGCAGGACCGCCAGTGCCTCGGGGTCGGTCAGCCTCTGCCAGTTGGCCAGCCACGACCGGATTTCATTGATCGGAGTCTGGCTGCCCGTCAGATCGTCGGGCAGCGTGTTCAGCGCAAAGTCCATGACCGCATCGCGAAAGACTTCGGGCGACTGATGCGCAGCATCGCGCAGCCTGGCCATGATCGGGCCCGGATCGTCCGCAACATTCAGGAACCCCAGAAGATTGCTCACCTCGGGCGCAAGATCGCTGCGTTCGAAGCCGTGCTGCTCGCGCAGCCAGATGCTTTCGAACCTGACCTTTGACCGGACATGCTCGGGCAGGCGCCGCATCACCTCGTCGAAGACGTTGCGTCTGATGTCGGCGATGCCGCCGCCGCCCATGATGACGTCGACGACGACGAAGCGATAGGAGTCCTGCGACCCGTCGCCGATGGCGTCCATGATGGCCTTGACCAGATGGGGGCCGCGCTGGCCTTGGACGCCCTCGAACCCTTCCGGTTTGGGCTGTTCGAATTCGCTCAGGGGCTTCTTGCGTCCCTTCAGGTCCGGAGCCTTGGGAACCGTCCTGGTCGGGAAGCCGGGTCCGAGCGATTCGATCAGGAACGCGCCGCCACGCTCGACCCCCAGAACCAGGTCGGGTTTGAACGCGCTGATGAACTGGCGCACTTGTTCCATCGCCTCGATGTTTTGCTGAAGGATGCTGCGCTCGAACATGCCTTCCAGCCTGTCGGAGGTTCCGGGGGCTTCGATCTCGCCCCGGGCGATCCATTTCGTCTCGCGCGATGCGGGCCGCCGGCCATGCAATCCCTCGCTGAAGGGCAGGTGCTGGAGCAGGGTCCGGGCCTTCTCGGAGCCTTGCCCATCCAGCCCTGCAAGCGCGTCGCGCAGGCGTGGCACCTCGCCGGCTTTCACCTGGTCCAGCGACAGTCTTCCGGCCCGGACATCGGCCATGGCCTCGTCCAGGGCCGCGTTGAATTCCTGGATTTTTGCCAGCCTGGCCTGAAGCGCGTCGTAGCGGTCAAATTCGGGAATGCCCGCCCGAGAGGCATCCGCATGCGCGAACCTCAGCGCCAGATCCGTGTCGGCCATGATCTTGCCGAGCAGTTCGGTCATCTCGTGCATGGCGTCGATTTCCGCCTTGCGCCACTCGAACAGCGCGAGGCTTCGGCCTGCATCGTCGCCGGCAGCGGGTCTTGGTGGGCTGGTTATCCACTCGAGCGTCTCGTCGAACATGCGCATGGTCTGCTCCGGGCCCGTGTCCGCGACCTTCGCCATGGTCTCGATGAAACGTCTGACGCGCTCGGGCAGCTGTTCGGCCCGCAGGCGGTCCAGCTGGTCCTGCCGGCTTTTGACGCGCGCGTCGAGGTCAGCCGCCCTGGCCTGCAACAATTCGGCGAATGTCGTGCCTCGCACCTGATCGACCGCGCTGGCCGCGCGCAGCGCGAATTCCGCGTTGCGTTGCCGCAGGCTGGCCAGAAAATTGACCACCGCCTCCTGGTCGGCGTGTCGGGCAATGGCAAAAAGCGTGTCCACCGCCCTGGGATTCACTCTTTCCGGCAGATCGCCTTTCAGCAATTTCTTGGCTGCTTCCTCTGCTTCGGCATCGCCCGCATCTTCGGCCGCGACGAAACCCCGCCCCTGCTGCGCCGCCAAGCGGGGGTCCGCAAGGATCAGCCGGTGGCGCAGAAGCTGGGCGTCCAGCCAGCGCACCTCGGCCTGCGCCCGCAGGGCCGCATCCGCAGACGAGCCGGCCCTGGCCAGCGCGTCCATGCGTTCGTGGATGATCGCCGGCAGCTTGGCCAGCTCAAGCTGCGCCTCCCACCCGCGCGAGCCGACGGTCAGGCCGGTGGCATTGGCGCCGTGGATCAGGTCGTGCAGGACGCGGCGGACATTGCCCAGCACCCCCATGTATTTCTGCATCGCATGGATCGTCCCGGCATGCAGCGCCACGTCCAGCGCCGTCGCGCCCGGCCCGACCCGGACATCGACGCCGACGATGCGGTTGCCGATGCGCAGGGGCTCGACATGGACGGAGCGGCCCGGCAGGTCGGGGTCGGGGGTGACGAAGGTGCCCTGGCGGATCAGCTCGGGCAGCACCGCCCGCATCGCCTCGACGCGCGGCGCGTCCGGGTCCGGGCGGGCTTCCGCCTCCGGGCTGCCTGCGGGCCGCGCCATCTCCGGCCCGTCGCCGGCGGGCCGGCGCGCGGCTGCCTCGGCCGCCTCGACCGAGGCGCGGATTTCCTGCATCAGGCCGCTCTGCTCGATCTCGGCCCGGGTCTTGCGGCCCTGCGGCGAGGCCAGGAAATCGGCCATCGAGGCGTCCGGGTTCTCGTGCCGGAACGCCTCGAAATGGTCGCCGATGATCCGGTTCAACTCGCGCACGCGCCCGATATTGCCCGGCTCGAACAGCGCGGAATGGCCCATGCGGAACAGCCCGCCACCCGCCGTCATGGAAAGATCCAGCGTGCGGCTCATCGCCACCGATTGCAAAAGCCCCATGCCGGTGCCGGTCAGGAAATTCGCCAGCGGATCGCCCTTCCACATATTGTCGTCGGCCATGGTCTGGATCACCGTCGAGGGCAACGAGGAGGCCGCATCCTCGATCCCCTCGGCGGCGAAGCGGGCGACCGCGCGCTCGACCCCCTCGCGGGTGGGCGCGATGGCGCGACCGGCGCGGGCGACCAGGCCGCTGCCTTCCAGACCGGCCAGCCGCTGCGCCAGGCCCGTCCTGCCGATCCGGCCGGCAAGCGCGGGCAGCCTGGTGCCGCGCACCAGGCTCTTGATCGGTCCCAGGATCTTGGTGCCCATGCCGGCGGTCGCGGCCGACATCGCCGCATCGACCACGCCGACCGCCGCGTCGATGGCGAAGTCCTGCGTGCCATAGGCGCCGCCCTTGATCAGCAGCTTCGTCGCCATCGTCGCGACGGTGGCATAGAGCGAGGCGAGCACCGCCACCATGATCGGCCCCGCGGTGCCGGCCGTGGCCACGGTAATCAGCGCCGCCACCACCAGCCCGACGACGATCCCGACGATCTGGGAGGCCATGTCGGTGACGCTGTCGATGCGGCGGCGGTGATCCTCGACCGCCGCCTGCACCCGCTCGACGCGGAAGTCGAGCTCCTCGCCCAGCTGCGCGCGCTCCTCGCGGGCCTCGTCGGTGTCGGGCCAGTTGGTTCGCAGCAGGCCCGCCTTCAACTCTTGCAGGCGGCCCAGCTCGGACTGCATCCACGCCGCCTCGTGCCCCGCCGCGGCGCCGCCCAGGACGCCGGTCAGCTGGTTCGCCTCGCGGTCGACCCGGCGTTCTTCCTGGGCGATCGCCTCCAGCGCGCTGGTCGGCTTGCCATGGTCGTACATGTCGAGCACGTCCGACAGGTCGCGGCCGTCCAGCTCGTCGACCAGCATGTCGCGGAACTTCTTGCCGGGGTGGCGCTTTTCCCATTGCGCGGCCAGCACGTCCAGCTCGGCCTTGGTCATGCTGCCGACCACGCGGCGCACCACCTCCTCGTCGGTGCCGGCGGTGCGGGTGGCGTATTCGATCTCTTGCAGGGGGTCCAGGCGGCCGCCCTGTTCCAGCATGTTGCGGGCCTTGTTGCGGTCCTCGCCCGACATGTTGACTTCGACGACATATTCCAGCGGCCAGAAATACTTGTCCTGATAGACCTGCTTCAGGCTGTCCATCGACAGGCGGCTGTCCTGCTGGGCGCCGTCCTGGATCTCTTTCTCCATCTGGCGTTCCAGCGCCATGCGCTGGCGCGAGATCTCTTCCTCGCTGACGCCGGGCTTGTGGCGCAGCTCGTCCACCAGCCGCCGGACCCGCATGTTGCGCGCCGGCCCCTCGTCCAGCCGCCGCGCTTCCAGCGCGCGTTCGTATTGCGAGCGCAGCACCGCGTTGATGCGGTCGTCCGAGGCATAGAAGCCGGTGCGCTCGATCTCGATCCGGGCGGCGTCGGCCCTGATCAGGTCGTTGTCCTGCAGCGCATTGGCAAGGTCCAGCTCGGCCCCGCTCAGCTCGGACCTGAAGGCGCGGCGCAGCACGGTCGTGCCTTCCAGGCCGGGGGCATTGTATTGCTCGACATCGGCGTAGCGCTCGCCGAATTTCTTCTCGATCAGCGCCAGGCGGCGGCGGACCTCGGCCTCCATCTCCTGCGAGGTCCAGTTCTGGCCCTTCGCCATGGCCAGAACCTCGGTCCGCACCCGGTTCTGCACCTCTTCGATGCGCTTCTCGTCGGTGCCGGTGCTGATGATGCCGCCGCGCATCGCCTCGTCGAACTCGATGGCATCGGCCAGTTCGTTGTCGCCCGCCAGCAGCGCGTTCGCCTGGGCGATCTCGTTGCCGTCCGACAGGTCGCCCTTCAGGTCCGCGTCCAGCGAGACGCCGTACATGCGCAGGTATTCCGCGCGGATCGCCTCGCGCTCGGCCTCGGACTTGTTGCGCAGCGTGCGCATGATCGTGGCCTCATCGGTGCCAAGACCCGCCATGGCGTCGTGCAGCGCGATGGCATCGGCCTTGGCCTGCTTGCCTTCCAGCTCGGCCATGGCCTGGTCCAGTTCCTCGCCGCCCATCTCGCTTTCCAGGTCGCTGTCGAGATCGCTGTCGAAGATGGCCCGGTACATCTTGCGCACCACCGCGCCCTGCAGCGCGGTCATCGAGCGCAGGCTGTCATAGATGCGCTGCTCGTCCGTGCCCCATTGGTCCATCGCCGCATGGACGTTCTGCGCGATCCGCGCCGCGTCGAATCCCGCGCCCTGCGTGCGCGCGACTTCGTTCAGCTTGTTGGCCGTGGCATGGTCCCCGCCCGAGACCGGCATCGCGATCAGCGCGGCCTCGAACTTCTCGTTTGCCCCGACCTGGTGGTCGCGGGTCAGGTTGTCGCTCAGCCGGTCGGCGGCGAAGTCCAGCGGATGCTTGCCCTTGGCCTTGTTGTAGAAGGTCCCGAAGGCGGCCTTCTGGGCGTCGGTCATCTGGTTGATCTGCTGCGCGGTGTTCTGGTCGACCTCCTTGGCCAGCGCCTTGGCGGCCAGTTCGGCGCCCAGAAGGTCGTCGGCAATGGCCTTGGCGTTCTCGCGGCCGCGCCGCACGCGCCATTGCTCGTTGACGTCCTTGGCCTGGCTCAGCCAGCGCCTGATACGGGCGACGAAACGCTCCCACCAGCTCTTGCCGGCCAGGATCTTCTCCTCGGCCCAGTGCCGCGCGGCCTCGATCCCGGCCGAGCCCGCGCCCTCGATCGCCTTGCGATTGCTGTCCGTGGTGGCGGCGGCCAAGGCCAGCGCCTTGCGGAAATGCTCGGTCGCCGCCTTGATCTGCTGGTCCGACCACAGCCGGATCTGCACCGACATGTCGGCCAGGGCCTGTTCGCGCGGCTTGTCGGCCTGGTTGCGCTCGGCGCGCGGCGGTGCCGGCGTCATCACCTGGTAGATTTCGCGTTGCGCCAGCGTGCGATAGGCATCCTGCTGCTCACCCCGCGCCGTGGTCAGCTCGGCCTGCCGCTTGTCGCCGGCGCGCTGGTAATGGGTAATCTGCGTGGTCACATGCTCGCGGAACCAGGCGACGATCCGGTCGCGGCGGGCATGGACGACGCCGGGGTCGTTCTCGCCCGCGACGGCCGTCTGGCGGCGCAGCGTCTCCTCCTCGGCCGCCTCGGCCGCGCCGGCGATGGCGTCCGAGGTCTTCTGCCCCTCCTCGGCGACGGTCTTCCTGGTCTCGTCGGCCTGCTTGCCGACGGTGGCGGGGGCCTTGGTCTTGGCCTCGTCCAGTTCCTTGCGGCGCTTGGCGACCATCTCGTCAAGCTCGGCGCCGCTGATCCCGGCGGCATCGGCGATATCCCTCAGATCGCCGGTCAGGGCGGTCTCGAGCCCGTCCAGCATCTCGGCGCCGATATCGGGAAAGTTCTTGAACAGCGCCTCGCGCGCAAAGGCGTTCTTGCGCAGGCGGACCAGGATGTCGGTGGCGCTGGCACGGGTGTTGGCCATCAGCCGGGCGACCAGTTCGCCGATCCTGGCGCGGTTCTCGGGCGTGGTGCCCTCGGCCTTGAACGGGCCGATATCGGGGGCGATGACCGCCGGGCCGCGCCCCTTGCGGTCGGGCGCGTCGCCGGTCCGGGTCAGCGTTTCCAGCGCCATCCGCACGCGCCGCTGTTCCGGGGTCTCCTTCTGGTTCTTGACGTCCTCGGCCGAGGCGCCGGGCGGAAGCTGGGCCAGCGTCTTGGCCGCGGGGGTGATGAGAACCTGGAACAGGTCGGGATCGACCGGGCGGACGCCCAGCGGCGGCATGGTGCCGCCGATCTTCTGTCCCTCGATCTCGCGCTCGGGCGAGGCGTTCAGCGCAATCGTCTGCTGGTCCGGCAGATGCTTGCCCGAGGCGGCGAGCACCTTCTGCGTGTGCTCGGGAACCGGGTTCGGCGGCGGCGGGGCGGGCGGGGTGGTGTCGATCTCGGGCGGCTTCGGCACGGTCTCGACGGCGTCCCTGGTCATCCCGTCGCGCGCCGCCGCATTGCGCTTTTGCGCCCCGGCCCCGAGTTTTGCCAGCCGGGCCGCGCCCTCCTGCGGCACCTTGACGTCGGGGGGCGGGATCGCGGCGCCAGTGGCGCGGACCTGCCCCTGCCAGCGCCGGACGATGGCGCCGGGCGACGGCCCCTCGGTTTCGCCCGATGCGGGGGCGGGCGGCGCGCCTGCGGCCTTCGGTGCGGCCTCGGGCGGGGCGGTCGGCGGCGCGGCCTCGGGCAGGGGCGTTCCGCCCTGGGGGAATGCGGGCATCGGCACCGGCCCGGTCGCGCGCGGCTTGTCCTCGCCCTTCAGCAGCGCCGCGTCCGAGCCGCCGGGCAGGGCGGCGGGCGGGCGGGGCGTGCCCAGCGGATCGGTGGCTGTGTCGGCAGCGTCGCCGGTCGGCGGCGGCACCTCCGGCGGCGGCTTTGCGGGCGGGTCGCGCTGGCCCGCGGCCGACCCGCGGCTGGTGGCTTCGAGCATGTCCAGCAGGATGATCGACAGTTCGGTCCAACGGTCCTCGTCCGGCACGAGGCTGGACGCGCCGCGGCGCGCAGGCGTCTGGCGGCGCGGCGCCGGGGTGGGCGGCGCGGTTTTTGCGGTGGGCGGGGCGAAGCTGCGGGTCATCCTGCCCAGTCCTCCTCGGCCGAGCCGAATGCGACGACCAGCCGCTTGTCGAGCCAGGGCAGAAGGCCGGGGTCGGCGTCCAGCCCGGCGCGGCGGATGTCGAAATCGACCGCCTCGGGCGGCAGGCGGACCCGGATCAGGCGGGGTCCGACCTCGACCTCGCCCGTGATGCCCAAAAGCGCCGTCAATGCCGGCGTATCGAGCGGCCGGCCGATCAGGCTCTCCAGCGTGGCGATCAGCACCGCCGCGGCCCATTCGGGCAGGTGCCAGGCGCCGTCCTCGGCCAGGGCGGCGCGGCAGGTCTCGATCCGGGGGGGCACATCGGCTCCGGCCAATGCGCGGGCGGCGGCGGTGACGGTCGCGCAGAATTCGTGCCGCGCCCAGTCCGGGACCGGGCCAAGCGGCGCGGGGCGGCGCGGAAACTCGGGCGCCAGCGCAGCCGAGGTGGGATCGTCCGGCGCCCCGCTGATGGTGGCGAGCATGGCCGACAGCGCCGCGCCCTCGGCCACGCCGATGCGCCACAGCGCCTCGGGCATGCCCAGGCGCATCGCCAAGGTCACGAGATAGGCGAGGCCGCCCCAGCAGGTCGGCAGGGCGGCAGAGGGCGCTTCCGCTTCGGTGTGGGTCCGCTCGGGCAGCGGCGTGGTGTCTCGGTCCGGGATGGTCCGGCGGGTCGGGACCGATTCCTCGGAGTGCGGGGCGGGAGGGTCTGCGGGCCGGTGCGGGACAGGAATCTCTGCGGCCCGCGCGGCTGAGGGATTGGTCGCCATGGATGGCCCGGGGCTCGCGTCGGGATGCGGTGCGCTGCCGGGCGGGCGCGCAAGGATCGGCGCATGATCTTCGGAGTGCTGCTGCGGCGGCATTCCGTCGCGCAAAGGCCGCGTGGGCTCAGCATGTTCGGTCGGCTGCTGATACGCGGGCGGATCCTGCGCGGGGTCGGCGTCGGCTTGATGTCCCGGATGCGGCGTGCCTGTCCGTTCCACGACAGCCAGGATCTTGGCGCGGATGGCTGCCGGCAAAGCCGCCGCGCAGCGGGCGGCGAGCCTATGCAGCACGGGCGGCGGCAGGCCCGAAATCACCGCGTCCAGGACGCCCGCCTCGGCACAGTGGACCAGTGTTTCGGCCGCCACCTCGGCCGGCTCGTCCAGCAGTTTCCCGGCCAGGGCGGGCAGGGTGTCGATGCGGCCCTCGGGGCCCGGCGCGTGCCGCAGCGCGGCGATCAGCGCGGCACCGTGCCAGGCGCCCGGCGTCGGCCAGATCCGCACCTCGGCCTCGGCGGGCAGCGGGTCCGCGCGCGGCTGCGCGACGACGGCGATGTCGCGGATATGGGCGGCGAGATCCTGGCCGATCTGCCGCGCGAGTCCCGCGGCGTCGCGGATCTCGGGGCCGATGCGCAGGCGCAGCCTCAGGTTGCGGATGCGGATGACGGCCGCCGCGCCATAGGCGGCGTCGAGCTCGCCCGCCAGCGCATCCAGCACGGCGGGCAGGAACTGCCGCTCGACGACCTTCCGGACCGCGCCGGCGCGGGGCTGCGCGCCGTCGGGAAGGTGCAACGAAAGCGCAAGCGAGCCGACGGTCAGCGCGCCCATGGCCTAGCGCCGGTCGGCGACCCTGCCGGCGATCTCCCTGATCGCCGCGGTGCTGACGCCGCGCCCGCGCAGGTGTTCGTTCAACGCCCTGCGGACGGCCGAGGTGGTCGCGGCTTCGCGCAGGTCGGCGCGGGTGAAGGGTTCGTCGTCGGCACGCTCGCCCGCAACGGCCGTCACGGCATCGCCCACCGCCTCGAGCGTGCGCAGCGCGACCGTATAGACCAGGCCCACGGCCTTGTCGGCGGCGGCCGCGTCCTCGGGGCTTTCGTCCTCGATGAATTCGGCCCGGACCCGCTCGGCCAGCGCCTCGGGATCGCGGCCGAGAAGGTCGTCCACCGTGGCGACCTGGGCCCGGCCAAGCGCGGCGAGCGTGGCGTCGAACAGCGCGGCATCGCCCAGCGGCTTCAGCTCGGCCAGCGGCAACCTGGTCCGGATCTCGCGCATCATGTCGATGGCCGGCGCCCGGGCCATGATCCGCGTCGCATCCAGCCGCGCCTCGAGATGGCGGGTGATCTGCGCCGAGAAGGCTGGCGCGGGCGCGGGGGGCGCCGGGGCGGCGTCCGGGGGCTGGAACCTGTCCATGACGCCGCCGGGCGCCAGCAGGGATTTCAGGGAAAGCACCTCTCCACCGCCGATGCGCAGTTCGTTGCCGGTCCAGAGCGCCGCCTGGATCGCCTTCATCTGGACCGGATCAAGCGGGCTGTCCGGGGTCCGCGCCACGCAGCAGATCCAGCCGGCCAGCCGCGTCGCCATGACGTCCAGCGGCGCGATGCCGAAAAGCCCGGTCCAATGCGTCAGCAGCGGCCCGGTCAGGACATGGCGGCGGCAGCTCCATTCGTCGAAGCACAGGATGCGGCCCTTGCGCGAAAGGGTGACGCGGCCAAGATGGATGCCGTGGTGATCGTCGCAGCAGCGCGGGCCGCGATAGCTGAACGCGCGGCACCATTCCTCGAAGAGCTGGCGCAGACAGCGTTCGGCCTGCGCGGCCTTGGGATCGGTAACGTCGATCCGCCACAGGATGCGCCAGGCAAGCCAGGACACCAGCGCGGGGATGGCGGCGCGGGTGCGGTCCGGCTCGTCGGGCGGGTCGTTGCAGGGCGCGGTCCCGGTCAACCCGCGGAACCAGCCCCAGACCGCGGCCAGAAGCAGCGTGCGCGTCGCGCAAGCCGGATCAAGCCCGAAGGCCCAGTCCCGCATCAGCGTGCCGCAATCGGCGACCCGCACCGGCCCGCGGACGGCCTCGACCCGCGCCGAGACGGCGATCGCGGTCCCGCCGGTCGCCGCGATATGGTAGTCGAGCGTGTAGGATGCACCCCCGGCGAGCGGCGCCAGATCGACGGTCAGGCGGCGGTCCATGCGGCCGTTCTGCGCCAGGTCGCTTTCGGAGAGCGTCAGCTCCATCAGCGTCTCGATCCGCGTTTCCACGCCGGCCTCGTCGCGGACCTTGAAGAAACCATAGCCCAGGGGCGGGGTCAGCGTGATGTCGATGCTGCGCGCGGCGGCGTTCTGGAAGGTGATGTCGGTCGAGCGTTCGGCGATGCTCGCGACCCTTTCGCGCCGGTTTTCCAGCGCATTGCCGCCGGCGTCGCGCAACCGGACCTCCATCATCACCGAGGGCGGTCCCCAGCCCGCGAATTCCGCTTCCGCGGGCGCCGCCTGTCCGGCGGCGGCGAGCATCTGGCGCAGCTTGCCGATCCGGGCGCAGAAGCGCTCGATGGCGCCGGGCTCGGACGGGCAGGGCGGCGGTACCAGGCGCAGCCGCACCGTCTCGCGCATGGCGCCATGGCGGCAGCCGCCGGGCAGCGTCGCGCAGGGGTCCTCGAACACCCGGCGGGAATCCTCGGGGCATTCGACATATTCCAGCATCAGGCAGGCCTCGATCGGCCCGTCGGGGCGCTCGCAAGGGTCCTCGCAGGGGCCGGTGCCGGCCTTGAGGATCGCGCGGAACTCCTCGCTGCAAATATCGACAAGCTCGCGCTCGCTGACGGTTGCCGGGCATTCGACGACCAGATCGTCGCCGCAGCAGCTGAGCCCGTAGCCCGGGCAGAGGGTGAAGGCCCGGGCATTGGCGTCCCAATGCACCGACAGGCCCCAGACCACGCCGCTGCCCAGGGCGCGGTTGGTCAGCCGGCGCTTCATCTGCCAGTATGACTGCTCGCGCTTCATGTCGCGTTCGGACAGCACCATGCCGTCATAGAATTCGGTCCGCCTCAGCCCGCCCGGAAGCGCACCGGGAACGCAGGGGGTGAAGATATGCTTGGTTCCGGTCATGATCTCATTCCCCTACGGCAAAGTTGCAGTGGCAGGACTCGACGGGCCGGGGCGGGCAGCAGGGCTCGCAGGGCTCGGGCGGCGGGCAGATCGCGTCCGGCAGGCAGGCGAGGAACGAACAGAGGAAATCCTCGAGGCATTCGCGCAGGTCGATGTCCTGGCCTTCCTCGCGGTTGCAAAGCTCGTCGCCGACGCAGCGCAGGAAGTCGCAGAACGAGCCCTTGAGGCAATCGCGGATGCGCCAGCGCGTCTCGCATGAGATGGTCAGGATGCCGACGCAGCGCCCGTCGTCGTCATAGCGCGCGGGCGGGAAGGCGCGGGCGCCATGGCCGCCGCAGCCGCAGGGCGATGGGCCGCCGCAGCCGCAACCGCAGCCCTGGTGCCGTGACGCGGGCGCGGCGCGGGACTGCGGGGCGGCGCTGGTCTTGGACAAGGTCCGGTTTGCCGACAGCGGGCTGGACGCCGAAAGCATGCGCGTTTCGGCCGGCACGATCGAGCCCGGATCGCGCGACGAGGCCAGCATCGCCAGTTGGGGCGGATTGAGACTGCGCTGACGCATGGCGTATCTCCTGATGTCCGAGGCGGTCTGCGGGGCCGCGATATATTCGTATTCGCCGGGGGCCTTGGCGACGAAGGCGACCGTCTGGCTGGCGGGGATCGTGACAACGGGAACAGGCTCGGGCGCCGGCGGCTCCTGCGAGGCCTCCCACCGCCGCCAGACCGCCGCGGCCGCCGCGGCCAGCGCCAGGAAATGCACCATATGCGGCGGCTGCATGACGCCGTCGGCGTTATAGGCGCGATAGACCGGCGCGCCGTCATAGACCGGATGGGTGATCGAACTGATCTCGAGCGATTCAAGAACGCCCTTGGTGAAGGCCTGACGCAGGACGCCGGCCTCGCCGCGGGAAAACCCCAGCTTCTCGAGCCCCTGGCCGTCGCTGTCGCGGTCCTGTTCCGCCTTGCGCGTGGTGCCGGAATAAAGCTCCAGCAGCGGGATGCTGCCGCGCAACCCGACCAGCGCGGCCCTGCCGCCCAGCGATGCGCCCGCCAGCGCCACCCTGCCCAGGGTCTTCAGCATGTCCAGGCCGGCATCCATCCGGGCCTCGGCCTTCTGCCGCTCGGCTGCGGCGGCGGGATCGGGTGCGCCGCCCTGGTTGCGGATATGTCCTGTCTCGGCCATGGCGTCACCCTCCCAACGGATGCATGGTCAGCGCGTCGCCTGGGTTTTCCTGCCGAAGGCAGAAGCGCCAGGACAGGTGGCGCGGGCGCAGCCGCCGCAACAGCGCATCGGCCACCGGATCGGCGTCTTCGCGGGCAAAGAGCTGGTAGCGGCCGCCCGCGGCCAGGAAGCCGCTGGCAACGGCGATGTAGATCGCCGGACCGTCGAGATGCGCCTCGCCCAGGATCTTCTCGGAATAGCTCGCCTTGACCGCCTCGCCCGCCGGATGCAGCCAGCCGTCCCCGGTCAGCTGGCGCAGGCCGAAGCTGGCCTCGTCGTCT
This sequence comes from Paracoccus sp. DMF, assembly GCF_004407025.1. NCBI lineage: Bacteria > Pseudomonadati > Pseudomonadota > Alphaproteobacteria > Rhodobacterales > Paracoccaceae > Paracoccus > Paracoccus sp. DMF. The sequence goes on along the minus strand of NZ_SOKV02000003.1, from coordinate 93,295 downwards.
AGGGTCTTGGCGTCGATCCGGCCGCTGAGATGCAGGGCGAATTGATGGCGCTGCGCGTCGAGCTTGCGAAAACTGATCGCGGTGATCTCGGGCCCGCCCATGTCGGGATCGACCTCGGCGATGAGGCCGGCCAGAAGATACTGGATCACCTCGGTCGACAGCAGCACCTGCGAGGCGCAGCCATAGTCGATATCGTCGATGGCGACGACCTCCTCGGGCTGGTCCGCCTTGACGGTGACGTGGAAGCAGCCGAGGTTCAGCCATTCCGCGTCGCCGCCGGGACAGCGCTCGCGGATCGGCGGGGCCAGCGCGGCCAGCAGGCCGGTCGCGCCGCCGGTCGTGCCGACGGCCGCGTCGATCACCTCGGCGGCGGGGAAAAGCCGGTGCCGGGCCAGCGTCTTCGCCTCGTCGGCGAAGATCAGGCGCAGCTCGAATTCCTCCGTCATGCGGCCGAATTCGGCTTGCTGCCCGCAGGGATCGGCGCTGCCGCAAGACCCCGAGCCGCCGCAGCCGCAGCCGCAATCGTCATGGCCGCCGCAGGGATCGGGCGGCACCGGTTCCGGGGCGCCGCCGCATTCGGCATGGCGCATGACGACGCACAGCCCGACCCGGTTCGTCTCGTCCGGCTTGCAGGGATTGCCGTCCTGGTCGCGGAACGTATAGGCCTGCTGCCGGAACCAGGCCGCGACATCGACGCATTGGTCGAAGCCGACCAGGATCTCGCGCCCGCAGGCGTCGATGGCCGCGCCCCGGCCGATGCGCAGGATCGTGCCTTCGGGCGCCAGCACCGACAGCCGCAGCCCGCAGAGGATGCCGGCCCCGTGCAGCCTGGCGTTGTGAAAGCGCATCTTGCCGGCGTGGTATCGCTGCTCGTCGACATAATCGGCAAGCCGCATCTCCTTGCCGTGGAAATAGTTCACCCGGAAGAAGCCGGCGGGAAGGTCGCAATGCCCCTCGCCGCAGTCCTGCGTCCGGTTCAGGTCACGCCACTTGGACATCTGCGCCTCCTTGCGGTCGGTATTCGGTCACGCGCCCGCCGCCCAGCCTGCCGCTCAGCCGGAAGCCGCCGCCGGCAAGTTTGCCGGGCTGCGGACGGTCGCCGGGCGGCGCGTCGGGGTCGCAGGTGCAGGGTCTGGTCCGGCCGGGGCCGGGAATGACGATGGCGCCGACGGTCGCGCCCATGCCGATGCACGCGGCGCGGTCGCCGCCGGTCTTCAGGGTGTATTCGGTATGCGCGGGCTTCATCTCGTCGATGATCTTGCGCACCGCCGACAGCTCGGTCCGGCGGTCCGCGCGTCCGGGCAGCGTGACGCTGACCGAAAAGCGATGCGCCAGCGGCGCGGCTGCGACCACGCCCAGGGGCGCCACCCCCAGCGCGCCGCGTGCGCCCAGCTGGATCGGCTCGGGCGGGCGGTTGCGGAACGCCTCGACGATGCCGACGGCGTTGCCGGTATAGATCTCGAGATAGCGGCGCAGCGCGGCCGGCGTGCCGCGTCCAGCCTGAAGGCTCGCGCCCTCGATGACCAGCCGGCGGCGGCGTTCGATGGGCCAGGAGGGGTCGAAGGCCAGGTCGAGCCAGCCCGCGACAAAGGCCAGCCAGTCGGCATCGGCGGCGCGCGGGTTCAGCAGGCGCGAGAGGCTTTCGAAACCGGCCTCGGCCTCGGTGAACTGGTCCTCGAAGAGCGACAGGAACCGCTCCAGGAAATTGCCGCCGGGCGGTTCGGCCTGCGCGTCGCGTTGGGCGAAAAGTGGCGGCAGCCAGGCCAGCAGGCTGTAGCGCGGCGCGCTGATGCGCAGCGCGCGGATCACCGGCGTGGCGGTCGCCACGGTCGGCGGACCGACGCGGCCCGGTGGCGGCAATCCGCGGCCGGTCATCCGCAGGCGCAGCCACAGGTAGCGGCCGCGGTCCGTCGCCGCCGGTTCGGGGAAAAGCGCGTTGGTCCAGTTCGCCGCGGTCACGTTGCCCTCCAGCGGCCCGGACAGGAACAGCGTGCCGGTCGCGGCATCGGCCCAGGCGGCGGCCACGGTCGTCGCGCCCTCGTCCGAGATGACCGAGACCGTCGCGCCCGGCGGCACCGGCCCGTCGAGGGGCAGGGCTTCGCGCAGGATCAGCCGGCCAGGCGTGGCTGCGAGGCTAACGGTCGCCGTCGAAAAATCGCCGGCAACGGGTGCGGTCAGGGTGACCTGCACAGCCTCGTCCAGCGGTTCGACCAGTTCGATCCGGGCCCGGGCCTTGCCGTCCCGTGCCTCGATGACATCGCCGGCGCCGAGGATGGCGGCCAGTTCGGGCGGCAGCGCCAGCGTGCCGGGCTTGCCGTCGGTGCGCGACGGCAGCAGGGCGGGCGCTGCGCCGAGGAAGGACAGGTCGAGCGGGCCGTAGGGCAGGGCAAGGCCGTCCTGCTCGATCAGCGCCAGCGACGGCGGCGCGGCGAGCAGGGCGGCGTCGCCCCACGCGGCCGCCGTCCAGGTGGCGGCGGCGACGGCGGCGATCTCGGCCGTGGCCTCGCCGCCGGCCGGGGTCGTCAGGCGCAGCCTGTCGCCGGCGCGCAGCCGGGCCGCCGCGGCGCGCGGCAGGGTCAGCGTGGCGGCATTCACCGGCCCGCTGCCCGCAAGGCTGGCGATCACCGGCAGGTCGCGGACCATGCGCCCCAGCCGCCAGAGCGACCACAGCGCCCGGTCCGAGAGCACCAGCCGGTCCAGCGCCTTGCCGCGCGCATCGGCCAGCGCGCGCGGCATCGGGATCGGCCGTTCGGGCGCCCAGGCGCGCAGGGGCGCCTCGGGTTCGTTCGCGGCGAAGGTCTGGACCTCGATCGTCGTGCCGGGGGGCGTGTCGGCGTCGATCTCGATCCGGTGCCAGGCAAGGTCGTAGATGCCGCCGTCGATCGGCCCCAGGATCAGCTCCGCCTCGGCCATGTTCCGGCGCGGCGTGGGGGACCAGCCGGCGGGCAAGGCAGCCTCGTCGAACCAGCCGAGCGCCTGCAGCGGCGCGCCGTCGCGGCGCATGTGCCAGAGCATCGGGCGCAGCGGATCGAAGACGGCCAGCGTGCCGTCGGCCAGCACCGTGACCGCCAGCGGCCGCGGCGGCGGCTCGGCCGGCCAGGGCGTGTTCGTGGTCGGGCCCAGCGTCGCGAGCGCCAGCGCTCCGCAGGGCTGGAAGCGCCGGGAAAACACGTGGATCATCCTTGTGCCGGCGTCCGAGACATAAATGCTGCCGTCCGCTGCGATGGCGGCAAGGGTCGGCAGCCGCAGCCCCGCGTCGAGGATCGCGATGACCGCGCCCGATGCCGGGTCGATGACCTGCACCCGCGCATTGCCGGGGTCGGCGACATAGAGCCGCCCGCGCGCGTCGAAGGCAAGGCCGGCCGGGGTGCGGAAACGGCCGGATGCGGTGCCCTCGCCGCCAAACCCGGGGGGCAGGCTGAAGTCATCGTCGCAGGGTCCCTTGCGCAGAACCCGCCCGCTCGCCGGGTCCGAGCGGTAGAGGAACCCGTCCGGTCCCGCGACCGGCGCAAGCGGCAACCAGTCGGCGGCGAGTTCCGGCCGCGCCAGCGGCGCCAGTGCCAGACCGCCGCGGGCAGGATCCCAGGCCGCGCCCTGGCCCGCGGCCGCGGCCCAGTCCTGCGGATAGCGCAGCATGGCCCAGAAGCTGCCGTTCGGGTCAAGGCCGGGGCGCAGCCGGCGGGCAAGGGGGGATCCGGTCATGGCGCCCCCACCACGGTGACAAGCAGCCCGTCGGGATCGACGAAGACGCATTCGTCGGGCATCAGCATGATGCGGTCGGTGTCGGTCTCGACCTCGGGGCGCGGGCAATTGGTGATCCGCACCTTCTGGCGCCGCTCGGCCCGCCAGGACAGGGCCCGCGCCGCGCCCGTGGGCGTGTTGCCGTCGGCATAGCCGTCCAGCCCCTCGACCCGGGCGATGCCCGGCACCGCCATCACCTCGGCCACCAGGTCGGCGTGATGCAGCCGCGCCCCGAAGGGAAAGCCGCTGCCGTCCGGCCCGCCGGTCAGGACGTGAAAACGCCTGCGCAGCCGGTCCATCACGGCTTCGCGCAGCACCGTTTCGGAATAGCCCGGCAGGGCCAGCACGGTGATCGCCATGTCGAAAAGCCGGACATATTGCGGCCCGCTCACATGCAGCTCGGTGGTGATCAGGCGCAGCCCGTCGAGATGGGCGGCGATGGCGGCAAGCTCGCCCTCGGTCGGCATCGGATAGGGGCCGGGCCGGTCGGGGACGGCGATCACGGTCAGGGCGCCGGGCGTCTCGGTCTCGAAGTCGATGCCCGAGGCGGCCAGCCCGTCGATCAGATGGCCAAGCGGATAGGGCAGGTGGCGCGCGACGACCTCGGCCCGGGCGACATCGACGCCGGGCGATTCCAGCGCCGCCTCGCGGAAGTCGGCGGCGGTGACGGCGCGGCCGCGGCGGCGGAAGGCGGCGGGGGCGCGGCGCTTGGCCTCCTCGACGGTCTCGGCGGCATGGCCGCCGCGCGCGGGCGTGACGTTGAAGGCGCCGTCAAGCGCGGGTGGCAGGGCGTCGGGACGCGCCACCGCGCCGGTGTCGACATTGCCCTCCGGCCCGCCGCCGTAGCGATAGCGCTCCGCCGCCATCACCTCGGTCGCGAAGGGCGGCCGCCCGGCCTGGCCGTCGCCGTAAAGCACCAGCCCGGCCTCGGCATCCAGCACATAGACCGGGTCGTTCGGCCCGGCCGCGTCGAAATCGGACACCCGCCGCCAGGGCAGGTATTCCGGCGAGCGGTTCGGGTCGCGGCTGACCAGCCGCAGGCTGTCCGCGTCGAGGTTCTGGTTCGCCAGCGTCATCACCTGCGCCGAAAGCCCGGTGCCGCGGCCCAGCCGCTCGCCGATGACGGTCTGCAGGTTCGTCGCCGTCATGGTGTTGAAGCCCAGCGCGCGGATGCGGACCTTGGGCGGCAGCGCGAAGGTGACGCGGATCCAGCCGCTGACCGGCACCTCGGCCGGCGTGCCGGCGACCGGGGTCTTGATCTGGTCGACCAGCGGGTGCGGCATGTCGGCTTCGACATCGGCCCAGGCATCGGCCGGGACCGGGCCGATCCGTTCCGGCACGTCGAAGCGGATCGTGCCCGAGCGGGTCCAGCCGTCGGTGTCGTCCGAGAGGATGGTCAGCGGCTGCCAGCTTCCCGCCGTCTCGCCGATCGCCGGCGGGCGGTAATAGTCATAGCGCGCCAGCGGCGGCCCAGCGGAAAATGCATTGGCGATGGTCAGGGGGGTGCCGCCCGCCTTGACCTGCGAATCCGGGTCGGGCTCTTCATCGCCGTCCAGTTGCAGATGCAGGCTGGCCCGCGCGCCCAGGAAACCGGCCGAGCGGATCTGGTTGAAGGCGAGGCCCAGGCAAAGCGCGCGATGCGTCTCTTCCTCGGGCCTGAGGAACAGGCCCACCGGTTGCAGCGGCATGTCCTTCGGCTTGGGCTTCTTGCCGTCCCAGGCCAGCGAGAAACGCTCGTCGACATAGGCCACCGGGTCGGCGTTCTGGGCGCTGGGGCCGTCCTCGCCGGGGCCGTTGATGTCCAGAAGCTCGTCGCGCACCGTCACCAGCGCGGCCAGCTGCGCCGGCAGCACGTCGAGGTCACGGTCGGTCTCGAACACCGGGGCCGCGCCGCCCGGGCCCTTGCCGTTGATCCGGCTGCCGGCCGGAACCAGCACGCCCTGCGCCTCGCCGGGCTTGGCGAGCGTGAAGGCGATGCGGGTCCGGGCGGCCCGCGCCGGGGCCAGGGTCACGCCGACCAGCTTCAGGAACTCGACATAGGTCTTTTCCGGCACCCGGTTCAGGCGATAGCCCAGCTGTTCGGCGAGATGCGCGAACAGCTGGATCATGGCGATGCCGGGGTCCGAGGCGTTGTGGTCGGTCCATTCCGGCGCGACGATGGGGATGCGCTCGCGCAGCATCGGCTCGACACTGGCGAAGGTCAGGTCCGCGACGATGGGAGGGGTCAGCGGCATGGCTCAATCCGCCTCGGTCAGGTAGAAGGGATAGACGAGGTTGAAGAAGGCGTTCGAGCGCCGCACGACATAGTCGATCTCGATCCGCATCAGGTTCGGCTCGTCCTCGGCGGCGAGCGCCGTCACGCGCTCGACGGTGATGCGCGGCTCCTGGTCGATCAGCGCGCTGCGCACCGCCTCTTCGACCCGGCCGTGGGTGACGGCGCTGTTCGGGGCGAACAGGAACCGACGCAACCCGGCGCCGAAGCCGGGCAGCATGACCCGCTCGCCCGGATTGGTGCGCAGGATGATCTCGATGGCCTGTTCGACGTCCTCCTCGTAGCGGGCATAGCCAAGGCGGCCACCCTCCGGGCGGACGGGGAAGGCCCAGCCTACGCCCAGATGCGGGCGGGGTCCGATCAGCCGGGGGTCAGCCAGTGCCATGCTCAGCCCCCCACCAGGACCGTGGGCAGGCCGCCGAGCACGACCCCCACGGCATTGCCGTCGTTCTGCCTGGTCTGGTCGAACATGCGCACGACCTCGGACCCCTCGGCCTTCACCGTGGCCGAATAGGAGACGAACTCGACCTTTTTCCCGACCGTCCCGGAGGTGACCCCGGCCTGGCCGGCGGCATCGCCGGTGGTCGAGGCGATCGTGTCGGCCTTGCGCACCACATTGCTGCCGCCCGCCTTGACCTTTGCGGTCCCGCCGGCATCGCTGAGCTGGCCGATGGAGGGATAGGGGATCGGCACCGTCGCCGGGCCGACCTGCGTCTGGCAGACATTCGGAAAGGCGAAGCAGATGCCGCCCTTGGTGGTGGTGATCGGCCGGCCCATGTCAGCTTACCTCCAGCGTCGCGGTCTCGTAGCGCGCGTCCCAGGGGAAGGTCGCGCGCCAGAGGATCAGGAATTCCTGCGCGCCGCGGTCCATGACGACGGTATCGGCACGCGGCGACAGCAGCAGCGGCGGGTCAAGGGCCGCGCCATCCTGCGTGACCGCCAGCACCGGCGCGGCGGGGATCGTGACGACGGTCACGACGTCGGGTCCGGCCGGGGTGGTGTCGGTGAAGCGCAGCCGGTCGCCGGGCGCAAAACCCTGCTGGCCGGTCAGCGGGCGGCCGTTCAGGAAGGCATTGTCATAGCCGGCGGGCAACTTGAACTGGTCCGCCTTGAATTTGTTCAACTGCCAGGGGTCGTTCGTGGCCGCATCGCCCGCCAGCGCCAGGCGCGGCGGCGTGCCGCGCGACAGCCAGCCGAAGTTCAGCGCCGCGGCCGGGCCGAACCCGGCGCCGCGGTCGATCTCGACCGTGCCGAAGGGGGCGGCGACCAGCACGGCGTCGATCTCGGCCGCCAGCGCGTCGCTCCAGGGCGGCGGCGGCAGGGGCGCGAGGCCGGGGTCGTTCACCACCGCGGCAATCGCGGTGATCGCATCGACCACCACCACGTCGGGGTCGGGCTTCCAGACCGGAATGTCGGCCTCATAGCGGAACGGCCCGGCGGCCGGTGCGCCGTCATAGGGCTGGTCCTCGGTCGCCACCTCGCCCGGGTCCAGCGCGGCGCCGGCGAAGGACAGCCTTGCGCGCGCGACGAAGGCGCCGACCTCCTGAAAGGTGGTCGCATCATCCGTCGGATCGGCCGGATCGCCCGGGACATGCGCGACCTTCTGTCCGACCGGCGCGCGGAAGCCGCGCAGGAACAGATGCGGAAGCGCAGAGTCGGCGGCCTCAATGATCATGCGTCGCGTCCTTCAGTTGAGGTTGATGACCGCGCCCTTCACGGTCACGCCCGAGGTGTCGATGACGATGCTGTTGGCGTCGTCCAGCTTGATGGTCAGGCTTTTCGCGGCGTCATCCAGCAGGATCTGGATGCCGCCCTTGGTCTTCAGCAGCACCTTGCCCGCGTTCTCGGTGTCGTCGAAGGTCAGCTCGTGCCCGCCGCGCGAGACGATGGTGCGGGTGTTGTTCGACGATGCGGTGTCGGCCTCCGGCGGCGGCGGATCCTGCGAGGACCAGAGCGCGCCAAGGATGACCGGATAGTCCTCGTCATTGTCGACAAAGCCGACGACGACCTCGTCGCCCTTCTCGAAGGGGAAATAGGCGCCGCGCTCTTTCCCGGCCATGAAGCTGGCGGCGCGGGCCGGCGCGCTTTTCGAGCGGACGTTGCCGCTGAGCCATTTCAGGATATAGCCCTTGTCGGTGATGTCCTCGACCTCGGCCAGGCGGATGCCGCGGATCTGGCCGGTCCGCATCGCGGCGTGGTCGTGCACCGCCGAAAAGATGCTGTGTCGTCCGCCGATGGTCATTGCGAACCTCCCTGATAGCCGGCCGGATCCAGCATCCCGGGCCGGCGCAGCGATGTCTTGGTGATGTAGCCGGCGGCATTCAGCGTGTGGACGGTCTGGGTGACATACCAGATGCCGTCGAATGGCGCGTAAAGCCCTTTCAGATCGACGTGGATGCCGGGCCGGATCGTGGTCAGGCCCAGGGTCGAAAGCTCGGCCGTGAGGAAGCCGCGGATGCCCTTGCGCATGGCCGCCGCCGCCGCCAGCCGCGCGCGCTCGCTGTCGAGGTTCTCGACCTTGATGCTGATCGGATTGACCGCGGGCCGGGCGTTGAAGAAATCGTTGCGCGCCTTGACCGCGTCCATGGGCGCGCCGCCATCGGGCGAGCTATGCAGGTCGTTCACGGCCAGCGCGCGGTCGGCGTCATAGGACACCGTTTCGTCGATGGCGCCGCGGTCGCGCGGCACATTGCCCGAGGCCGTCGCCTGCGTCGGGATGTCCCAGACGCTGAAGGCGGGCTTGAAGTCGATCAGGTCGCGGCCCCAGAGCAGCGTCACCACGGTGCCGAGCGTGGCCGAGCGGGCGGGCGCGAAATGGAATGCGACCGGGCGCTCGACCGCGCCGGTCTGCCTGATCGGCGTGTCGTCGTTGAAGGTGACGAAGGCTTCGAAATCCATCCGCTCGGCCAGTTCCGCGATGAACTGCAGCCGGGTCTTGTCGGTCGGCCGGGTCAGCGAGATGGTTTCCGAAAAGGGCGACTCCGGCAGGGGCGCCATCTTCAGGTCGGGGGCGCCGTCGCCGACCTCGCTCTGGACGATGAAGGTCTCGTGATCCTCCATGTAGATCATCGGTTCCTGCGGCTTGACCTTCAGGAGACTCGAGAAATCCTCGCCCTTCAGCGTGACCTGGGCGCCGGCGGCCGAGGGGAAGTTGAAGTCCACGCCGGTGATGCGCGCCAGGATCATCGGCGTCCATGGTTCCTGCCCATAGCGGTAGTCGACCCGAAAGACCTTGCCGAACGAGACCTCCTTCAGCGCGTTATAGCGCCAGGACGGGGCGGCCGGGCGGTTCGGGTTGGCCTTGTCGTTGCGCTGGTTGTTCAGCACGATATCGGCGACCGCCGTGCCCGATGCGGGCAGCGTCACCACCGAACTGACGATGTCGGGCGAGATCGGGTTGCCGTCCACGGTCAAGGGCTCGCCCTTGTCGGTGACGATGCGGACCTGCGGCGCGTGCAGCGCGGTTCCGGGCAGCTTGCCGTCCAGGGCGCGGGGGAAATCGCCGTCCATGCCTCAGCCCCCCATGATCCGGCGCAGGGTGTCGTATTCCTCGACCAGCAGATCGGTGATGAGCGGCCGCAGGATCTCGCGCAGCCGGGCGATGTCGTCGGCGCCGCCATGCTGGCCGGGCGGCGTCGCGGTGATCACCATCGGCTCGAAGGTGATCTCGGTCACCATGTTCTCGACGGTCGTCTGGGCCATCGCATCCTCCCTAAAGCGCCGGAATCGCCAGCGTGGTGCCGGGGGCCAAGAGCCGCGGCCGGTCGTCGCCGTTGGCGCTGGCGATCAGCTGCCACAGCGAGGCGTCGCCATATTCCTCGGCCGCGATCAGGTCGTAGCGGTCGCCCTGCCGCGTGACCCGGGTCTTGCTGCGGTCCGGCGACTGCTTGTTGATCCGCTTGTATTGCGCGTTCGCATCCTCATAGGCCTTGAGCTTGATCGTCACGCGGGCGCGCAGGATCTGGCCCTCGCTGTCGAAGATGCTGAATTTTTCCTTGAACTCGACCATCACCCCGGTGAACGCGGTCTCCTTGCCCCAGGCGAAGGTGCAGACCGGCGGCGCATGCAGGTCGCTGTCGATGGCGACGTATTTGCGCAGCTTGTCGAGATCGTCCTTCAGCGACTCGCCCGAGTTGGTGCGGTCGAGGAACAGCTCGGTTTCCAGCGTCTTCGACTCGCCGCGCACGAATTGCAGCAGCGGGATCTGCAGGCCGGGGACCGAGATCTCGGGATAGAGGATGTTCGTCGTGACGGTCAGCTCGCTGGGGTTGAACAGGACGGGCACGCCCTTGTCCCCGGCGATCGAGGCGTTGACGATGGTTGCCATGACCAGTCCCATCGCCGCCCCCTACAAGCCGCCCACGGCGGCCGCGGCACCCGCCGCCCCGCCCGCCAGCACCGCGCCGCCGGCGAGGCCGACCAGCCCGGACAGCACCGAATTCAGGTCGGCGACGCCGGGGATCAGCGACAGCGACAGCCGCTCGATCTTTTCGGCATGCAGTTCGGCCGTCTCGATGGCGACGGCGCCCGGTCCGCGCCCGTCCGTCGCGTCCAGCGCCGGGCCGCTGAGCTTGGCCGGCAGCGCGTTGTGGAAGGTCCAGCCCGCGACCGGGAAGAACATGCCGGGCACGCTGCCGCCGACGCCCGGAATCTCGAACAGCTTGCGGGTGTCCATCAGAATGATGGTGCCGCTCTTGCGGGTCTTGCGCTTGCCGGTGATGACCTGGTGGTGCCAGTCCCACAGATCGGTGTTGAAGGTCACGCCGCGCTTCATCACGATCCTGGAATAGGTCGCGCGGTCGAAGAAGCGCAGCTCGGTGTCGTTCTGGCCGCCCTGGTTATAGGAGGCGACCGTGTTGACGGCCTCCAGCCCCTCGATCGACTTGAAGCCGCCGGCCACGAATTGCGTCGCCGCCGACAGTACCGCGGAACCCACGCTGCTGAGCACGCCGCCGACCCCGCCGCCATTGGAATCCGGCGTGTCCCACATGGTCACCATGAAGTTGATCTTCAGGACCGGCTGGAAAAGCGGGAAATCGACCATCAGGCGGCCTCCGCGCGTTCGATGACGCCGCCGTCGCGGCCGATGCGGAATTCGATGAACTCGGCCGGCTGGGCCAGGGCGACGCCGATGGTGCATTCGACATGGCCCTCGGGGCTTTCCTCGACCGAGTTGACCTGGACGAAGAAGCCTTCCTCGGGCAGGGCGCCCTTCAGCGCGCCCGAGGCGAAGACGCGCAGCAGGTAATCGACCATCAGCTGGTGCATGCGGATCCGCAAGAGCGGGGTGTTCGGCTCGAACACCATGGGCTGGCCGATGACCTCGCAGCTGCGCGCGATGGCCGACAGGCAACGGCGGGCATTGACGAAGGACAGCGGATCGGCGGCATCCTGCGGCCCCTGCCACAGCAGCGTCCGCGCGCCCCAGACCAGCGTGCCCTGTCCCGCGAAGCCGCGCAGCAGGTTGATGCCCGCATCATAGGCGCGCGCGTTCTCGCGGTCGCCGATGCGGGTTTCCAGCCCGACGACGCCGGTCAGCACCCGGTTCGCCGGCGCGACATGCGCGCCCTCGGCCACGTCGGTCGCGGCAAAGACCCCGGCGACGGCGCCGACGGGAGAGCGCAACTCCTCGGGCGCGCCCGGGCTGTCCTGCACCCGCAGCCACGGCCAGTAAAGCGCGCCCAGGTCCGAGCCGCCGCCGGCGCGGGTCAGACTTTCGCGCCAGTCGACGGCGCGGGCGAGCGTCAGGCCGGCGGGCGGTGCGAAAAGGGCGAACCAGCGCCAGCGCTCGCGTTCCAGCCGCGCCAGGACATATTGCTGCGCCCAGAGCATGTCTTCCTCGGGGATGGCGCGGCCATAGCCGGTGGCGGTGACGGCGCGATGCGCCGCGGGCACACCCGATGGCGCGCGGCAGTCGCAGCGGCGAAAACAGGGATCGCCCTGGCTGCCTGGCGGCTCATAGCGGTCGTCCTCGACCAGGATCTCGGCATCGAGGTCGGGCAGCGCCACCAGCGCGACCTCGGGCTGGCGCAGCAGAAGCTCCAGCCCGTGCCAGGTCGCAAGGTTGTCGATCCCCAGCATCCGGTTCAGAAGCTGCTGCGGCGCCAGCGCATCGACCGCGGGCGCGACGTTCACGATCCACAGCCGCCGGCCGCCATTGGCGAAGTAGTCGCGCACCGCCTTGTCCAGCGTCGCGCCGGCCGGGGGCGGGACGGCCTCGCCGCGTTCGTCGGTGCGGAACTGCGCGACATAGCCCTGCCAGTCGTCCACGGCCACCGCCTCGCCGACATGGCGCGGCCCGGCGATGCCGACGAAGCCGGCGATGTCGGTGCGCACCCGCGGGAACCCTTCGGCCCGCGCGCGGGGGCGGCTGTAGACACCGGGGATCTGGTAGGACTGCGCCATCGCCCATGCCCTCACGAGATGTCCAGGCGGTCGTGCACGATGTCGATCTGCTCGACGGCGAATTCGTTGCCCTTGGCGCTGAGCGTCGGGCCGGTGATCTTGGTCGGCCAGGCATTGGTCAGGGTCCAGGTCATCGCCGGCGCGTTCCGGTCGTGCTTTTCGTTCAAGAGCTTCACCACGACCGTCTTGGTCGGCGGGAAGGTGGTGCCGCCGTCGCGGGCCTCCTTGCGCCAGTTCCACAGATAGAGGCTGCCGGTGATGCCGCGCTTGAAGATCACCGGCGAATATTTCTCGGTGCCCGCCAGCTGGCGCATCGCCGAAGTCGGGTCCGAGCCCTCGCGGTATTCGATCGGCACCGTCTCGCTGTCGAGGCCGCTGATTTCCGAGAAGCCGACGACTTCCTCGTTGTCGATCTCGACGATGAAGTTGAAGTTCGAATAGGGATTCGGCCTGGGCGTTGCCATGGTTCAATCTCCGGTTGCTGGGCCTAGCTGGTCGATGCGGTGAACTGGCCGATCTTGAAGATGACGAACTCGGCCGGGGCGACGGGGGCGAGGCCGATCTCGCAGACCAGCCGGCCGTTATCGATGTCGTCCTGCGACATGGTCGAGCGGTCGCAGGTCACGAAGAACCCTTCCTCGGGCGTCGTTCCCATCAGCGCGCCGGATTTCCAGACGCCGATCAGGAACGAGGTGATGGATTGCGTCACCCGTTCCCACAGCGCCTCGGAATTCGGCTCGAACACCACCCATTGCGTGCCGAGGTCGATGGAATGCTCGACATAGATGAACAGCCTGCGGATGTTCAGGTATTTCCATTCCTGGTCCGAGCTGATGGTGCGCGCGCCCCACATGCGGATCCCGCGCGGCGTCAGGTCGCGCACCAGATTGACGCCGACCGGGTTCAGCACCTCCTGCTCGGCCGCGGTCAGCGGCAGCGCGACATCGACGATGTTGCGCACCACCTCGTTCGCGGGGGCCTTGTGCACGCCGACCGCGTTGTCGGTGCGGGCATAGATGCCCATCGCATAGCCCGAGGGCGGAAAGCTCTCGATCCGGCCGTTCGCGGTGTTCAGCGCGCGCAGCCAAGGCGCGTAATAAGCCGCATATTTGCTGTCGTAATTGTTGCGATGCGCCTGGATCGAGACCACGTCCGCCGCGTCGACCGGCGCGTCCAGCACCGCGACTCGGTATTTCAGCCGCTCGCAATGGCTGATCAGCGCGGCCTGCACGGTCTCGACCGTGACGCCGGGGACGGCGACCATCGAGATGTCGTCGCGTTCCGCCAGCGCCTCGATGCCGGTGCGGCGGGCGGGACCCAGATCCTCGCCGATCAGCGACAGGTCGGTGATCGCGGCGCCATTGTCGCCGTTTTGCAGCGGCTTCGGGAAGCCGTCGGCGGTGGCGGGCGCGTCCGCGAAATCGGTGCCGGCGCCGGCGACCGGGGTTGCGACCTCGATCAGCTTCGAGCCCACCTCGGGGTCGTTCAGCCGGTCGGCGAAATACTTCAGCCCGGCATCGGTCGCGGTGTCGTTGTTCCAGGTCAGCCCCTCGAAGGTCTCGGCCAGCACCGGCGTGCCGGATTCGGCATCGGCCTGCCAGACGATGACGTCGATCTCGTGCACGCGCAGGAACAGGTTGCGCTGCGCCGGGTCGGGGTTCAGGTCCAGGGGCGCGGGCAGGTTCAGCGGTGCCGCCAGCGTGACGGTGCGCGCGCCGCTGTCGATCGCCGCGACCGTCGCCTCGATCTTGGCCGTGCCGGTGTCCAGTTCGACCTTGGCGCCGGTATAGAAGCTGGCGGTCGAGGCGACGGACAGCGTATCAGCGCCGTTCGCGGCGGCCTGCAGCGCCTCGAACGTCGCCCAGTTCGTCGCATCGACGCCGCCCGCCGGGAAATTCCCCGCCGCTTCGCTGAGCCAGAGCGCGCTATGCGTGGGATCGACCAGCACGACCTCGGCATTGGCGAAGCCGCCGGCATTCTGCACGGCGATGGTCTCGAAGCCGCCGGCGCGGTTCGGCGCGGCCAGGCCCGAGACGTCGTTGACATAGATGCGGCTGAACAGGCCCGCGCCCGGCGCAGTGGCGACCAGGCGCGTCGGCGTGGCGGCCGGGGCCGCGGCGGCCAGCGCGGTGCCCACGGTGACATGGGCGCCCGGCGCGATGTCCTGCGCGGTCCTGACCTGCGCCAGCGTCACGTCGGTCGCATTGCCGCCCGAGGTGACGCGGATCTCATCCCCGGCCTGCAGCATCATGGCCAGGTCGTGCGGGATCGCCGTCGGGCCATAGGGGCCGGCGCCGCCCGTCATGTCGATGGCGAAGGCCGCGGGGGCCGCGCCCAGGGGCAGCGCCGTCCCGAGCGCGTTGCCGCCGCGCGCGATCAGCTCGACCGTGGCGCCGCCGGCGGAATGATCCAGCCCGGCCGCGCCGCCGCTGGTCGCGAATGCGACATCGCCGTCGGCGATGGCCGTCACCGTCAGCGCCTCGGCCCCGACGGTGATCTGGTCGCCGGTCCGCAGGTTCTGCATCGCGGCCGGGGTGAAGCTCAGCGTGGTGTCACCGGCATTGGCATCGGCGGCCAGCGGGATCGCCGCGTCGACGCGGCGCCCGCCCGAGGCGGTCAGCGCCACCGGCGCCTTGTCGCGGGGCCGGAACTCGACCGACAGCCGGTTGCCGTCATTGCCGCGATGGCGGGCGCGGATCACCGGGCCGGCATCCGCGACCGGTGCGGCGCCCAGGATCTCGATCCGGGTGTTCTCGGGCTCGAAGACGATGCCGGCGGCGACGGGATTGGCCAGCACCACCGAATTGTCGAGCGGGCTGATCGAGACGACGGGCGAGGCCAGCCGCTCGGTAAAGGCGCCGGTCGCGTTGGGCCGGGTAAAGACCCGCAGCACGCTGCCCGGTGCGACCTGGCGCAGCGTGTTCAGGCGCAGCGTGTCGGTCGGGCCGCGGACGGTGACGCCGTGCGCCAGCCGAAGGACCGTGCCCTGATCCATGGTCCGCTCGGCCGCTGCGGCGCCGGGGCCGAGGGCGCGGACGACATAGCAGCGGCTGCCGCCGTTCTCGAAGAAGGCCTTCACCGCATGGCCGAGATAGTCGCCCAGCCCGGCGGGCGCGGTGATCGGGTCGCCGAACAGCCGGCGGAACTGGCCATAGCTGCCGACGAAGGTCGGCTTGCCTTCCGGGCCGCTGCGGGTGGCGCCGACGAATCCGGCGGTCGAGGTGCTGACCCCCTGGATCGGCTTGCCGCGGAACGAGGTCTCCTGGATGAAGACGCCGGGGCGGAGATATTCGGGCATCGTCTCGTCTCCTTGGCTATGGCTTTGCTAGGCCAGCGCGAAAATCACCCGCGCCACCGTCTGCGGGAGGATGGTGAAGTTCGGTCCGGCGAAATCCGCGCCCGCGGTGGCGGGCAGGAAGCTGCCCGACAGGATCGGGCGGATGGCGCCGCCGGGGATGCGCGCCTCGATGGTCAGGGGCACCCGGCCGGATGCGTCCAGCGGCAGCGCGCCGGGCGGCAGGAACAGGAATTCCCCGGCCGCGTCGCTGCGGGTCATGCGGTCGAAGGGCCGGCCCTGGCGCGCGATGCGAATCTCCAGGCCGGCGGCGTCCGCGCCGCGCAGCTGGCCGCGCACCCCGGTCGTGCCGGGCGCCACCTCGGCGCCGGCGGTCGGCCAGAGTTCGTGCTCGATCATCTGCGCCGGGGTAGCCAGCGGCAGCGTCACCTCGGGGTCGGCGGCCTCCCAGCGGATCCAGCCGGACTGGCTGCGCTGGAAGGGGTCGCGCCACAGGATCCGCCTTGTGCCCGGCTCTGCGCCCAGGAAGCGATAGCTGCCGTCGGCCTGGCGGGCGCCAAGGCCGTCGGGGCGCCGCACCGGGCGGGCATGGTTTCCCGACAGCCGCACCGGCAGTTCCTGCGGCACCGGCCGGCCGCTGAAATGGTCAAGGAAGCGCACGGCGAGCGAGAGAACATGCGTCACGGTCATGGCACCGTCTCCAGCATCGCTTCCCTGGTGGGCGGGGCCTGCGGGACGTCGGTCGGCTCCAGCGCGGCGACGCGGACGCGATAGACCAGCGACAACCGATAGCCGAGCTTGGTCGCGTCCCAGATGCGGTAATGCCCGTCGACGGGCAGCGTCTCCATGACGATCTGCAACCCGTCCTCGGGCGACCAGACCGGCAGGCCGGGAACCTCGAACAGGCTGCTGCGGTCCAGCTCGGCATTGTCGTAGAAGGCTTGCAGCACCGCGCCCAGAAGCCGCGCCTCGTCCTGCGTGGCAGGCAGGTCGCCGATGACGTCGTCGGTGGCGCGCACGCCCCAGGCGGTGACCAGATAGCACAGCTCCAGCGGCAGCGGCTGGCGGCCCAGCGTGCCGTTCGCCAAGACCCGGCGCGGATTGCCGCGCATCTCGGCATTGCCGGCGATCTGATAGAGAAACAGCGAGACGAAAGGGTCGGTCGTATCCGCCAGCGAGGGAAAGGCCATCGGCGTGACGACGCCCACGCCGACATTCGGAATGCCCAGCTGGGCGACATGGCGCTCGACCAGCCCGACCAGCGTCTGCCCGGTATTCTCGATGACCCGCCAGTCAGCCATGCTGGATGTCCCGGTCTGTCAACACGACGATTCCTCCGAGCCCGAATGATGCCGGCTCAGGATCATGCTGCCCGAGGCGCCGGGGTCGGGGCAAAGCCGGCGACGGTTCAAAAACGGTCCAAGCCGGCCCGGGCCTTGCCCGCCGGGGCCGGCTGCGGTCGGCGGATGAAAGGACGGACCCGCCGGTCCGGATCCCGGGACGGGATGCGATCCAGACCGGCGGGGGAATGAAATCCGGACCTCCGCCCCGGATCGGCGCCGTCGGGCCCGTGCGGCGGCCGGGGAAACCGGGGCTTCGGCGGGATCTGCATCCTCCGCCCGGCTTGCGGCATCGGAAGGATGCGGCCGGTCGCGGCCCCGGACGGCGCGCGGCGGGGGCGATCCGGGCATTCTTTCCCGCCGGATGAACCTTCGCGGACATTCCCTGTCGCGACCCCAGCGCCCAGGATCGGCCCCGTAGGCTTGCGGAAAGGGCTGCCAGTGCGACTCGGGATGGATCTCGCCGCCGCGCCGACCATGCTCCGGTCGATCATCGAAAGCGCCGTCGCCGAGATGTCCGACGCCGAGGTGGTGCGCCTGCCCTCTGACGGGCCGTTCGACGCGGTTCTGGTCTGCATGGAGACCCCCGACCCGCAGGCCCTGCCGGCCGTGCAGGCGGACCGGTTCGTGGTCGTCCCGCGCCGGGGCGACAGGCTGTGGATCTTGACCACCGGAAAGGTGCAAAGGACGATGGAGGACGTATCAACCGCGACGATCCGGGCCTGCTTGCGCCAGGGTCCGTCCGAGGTGTCCTGAGATGCTTCGCGCGCGGCGCGTGTTCGGCGCAGGCCGTCCGGTCCCGCCTTCCAGTTCGGGCGCGGCGGCGCCGGCGGCATTGTCCGAGCTTGACGCCTGGCTTGCCGCACGGGTCTTGGCGTCGGGCCAGGCCTTGCCGCCCGAGCGCGCCGCCGCGCTGCAGCGTGCCGCCGGCGCGGCCCGGCTTCGCGCCACGGGCAGGCCGCATCTGCCGGGTCTCGACCGGATCGCCGCCGCCTTCGGCCTGGACGATCCCGAATGCGACATGCTGTTGGCCGCCGCCCTGGTCGAGGCGAGCGCCGGGGCGGCCCGGCTGATCGCCCTGATCGAGCCGGGCGGCGCGCGGCGGCTGGTGCTGGGCCAGCTGGCCGCGCTGGGGCTTGAGCCTGCGGATTTCATCGCCCGGCTGCGGCCGGATGCGCCGATCGTGGATTTCGGGCTGGTGGCGCTAAGGGGCGAAGGCCCGCTGGTCACGCGCGAACTGGCCATGCCGCCGGACGTGACGGCGGCCATTCTGGGCCTGCGCGGTGCCTGCGCGCTGCCCCTGCGCCCGCTGGGCGACGAGGACCGCAACCGCCCGCTGCCGCCGGGCGTCGCGGATCGCACCGCCGCGCTGATCCGCATGCTGGCGCGGCGCGAGATCCCGGGCGCGCCGCTGATCGTCGTGACCGGGACCGAGGACAGCGGGCGCCGCGACATCGCCCGCGCCGTGGCCGCGGCGCTGCGGCCTTCCGCCGTCGAGGCGGTGCTGTCCGATCTGGCCGAGCCGGACCGCCAGGTCGCCCTGCGCCGGACGGCGCGGATGCACGATGCCGTCGCCATCCTTGGCGATCCCCAGCCGGCGATGCTGGGTCCGACCTTGCGCGGCCTCGACGGCCCGGTGATCGTCATCGCCCCGCCCGGCGCCTTCGCGGCCGTCGCCGCCTGCTCCGACCGGCCGGTCCTCTCGCTCGACGTGCCGCGCAGCAGCGTGGCCGAGCGCGCCGAGCTGTGGCGGCAGGCGATCCCCTCGGTCGTGCCCGAGGACCACACCCGCATCGCCGAGCGTTTCGCCTTCGGCCGCGCCGGGATCGGCCGGGCGCTGCGGCTGGCGCTGACCTCGGCGCGGATCGAGGGCCGCAAGGTCCCGAACGCCTGCGACCTGCTCGCGGCCTGCGACCAGCTCAGGACCGCCGAGTTCGACGGCTCGGCGCAGCGGTTGGGCTGCCCTTTCTGCCGCGACGATATCGTGCTGCGCCGCGAGACCGAGGCCGAGCTGGACCTGGCCATCGCCTGGGCGCGGCACGGAAGCCGGCTCTTCGCGCCGGACGGGCCGGGGGCGGGGCTGAAGGCCGGGCAGGGGCTGGCCTGCCTGTTCAGCGGCCCGCCCGGCACCGGCAAGACCATGGCGGCGCAGATCGTCGCGCGCGAGGTCGATTTCGCGCTTTACCGCATCGACCTCAGCCGGGTGATCGACAAGTTCATCGGCGAAAGCGAGAAGCGCCTGGCCGCGCTGTTCGACGAGGCCGAGCGGTCGCGCGTGGCGCTGTTCTTCGACGAGGCCGACGCCTGTTTTGGCAAGCGCACCGAGCTGCGCGACAGCCACGACCGCTATGCCAATATCACCATCGACTTCCTGCTGCAGCGGCTCGAAAGCTTCGAGGGGCTGGCGATCTTGGCGACCAACCTGGTCGGCAACATGGACGACGCCTTTCTGCGGCGCATCCGGGTTCGGGCCGAGTTCGGCCCGCCCGGCCCCGCCGAGCGCCTGCGGATCTGGCAGCGGCTGCTGCCCGCGCCCGGGATGCGGTCGGAGGACATCGACCTTGCCATCCTGTCGGACGGTTTCGAACTGGTCGGCGGCGAGATCCGCAACGCGCTCTACACCGCGCATCTGCTGGCCGCCGGCGAAGGCGGGATCCTGGCCATGCGGCATTGCGTGAAGGGCCTGTGGCGCGAGCTTGCCAAGATCGGCCGCCTGCCGGACCGGACCCGGCTCGGCCCCTGGCAGCATCTGGTGGCGGAGGAGGCCGGCCGGACGCGCTTCGCGGGACGCTAGGCCGCAGTCGCGACTGCGACCGGCGGTGGAGTGTTCGGCACGAGCCGGACGAAACCCGGTTGATCGGACAGACCAAGGCGCCGCAACAATGGCCTGCCGGCAGTGAAATAATCGCACACAACCATTCAAATAATTAGAACAAAACATATGAATTTATATAATTGTAAGCACCGGTCTGGCCTCGATATTGTAACAGGAACCGCATGAGGAGGTCTGCGGCAGGCCAATATTTCAGTCAGCGCTCGACACACAGTCGGGGCATGTCGGATCGATCCGGCATCCCGCCGACCGATCATGAGAGCATTGGCGGTCGGAAGGGTGAATGCAGCACGCGGTGCGTCTGGAGAATGTCGATATCAGTTTCGGCGGGATGGGAAGAACCGTGTTCCGCGCGGTTGCCGGCGCCAATCCGGGCGTTGCAAAGGGCGAATTCGTCGCCATCGTCGGGCCGACCGGCTCGGGCAAGTCGACGCTGCTGAACGCCGCCGCCGGCCTGCTGAAGCCCTAGGCCGGGACCGTCGAGATCCAGCGCCAGCCGCTCGAGGGCCTCATCAGGCGCGCGGGCTACCTCTTCCAGGCCGATGCGCTGATGCCGTGGAAGACCGCGCGCGACAATGTGGCCATTGCGCTGGAAATCTCGGGCACAGCGCGGCGCGAGGCCCTGGAGCGGGCCGAGGACTGGCTGGAAAAGGTCGGGCTGAAGGGTTTTGGGCACCGCTATCCGCACATGCTTTCCGGCGGCCAGCGCAAGCGCGTCGCCATGGCGCAGGTGCTGATCCGCGACCCGGAAATCCTGCTGATGGACGAGCCCTTCGGCCCGCTGGACGCGCAGACGCGGCTGATCATGGGCGACCTGCTGCTGGACCTGTGGCAGCAGGACCGCAAGGCGGTGATGTTCGTCACCCACGACCTCGAGGAGGCCATCGCGCTGGCGGATCGGGTGGTCATCATGTCGACGGGGCCGGACGCCAAGCTGATCAGGGATTTCACCATTTCGTTGGCGCGGCCGCGGGACGTGTCCGAGATCAAGCTCTCGCCCGAGTTCCAGGAGCTGCACCAGCCTTCTCGCCGTCGGCATCCGCTCGGCCGAGCTGACCGCCTTCGTCTCGCCGCGCGCCGTGCCGCAGATGCGCGACGCGGCCGAGCTGGTGCGGCATTTCCGCGGCCGGTCCGGCCTGCGCTTCAGCGCGCTGGCGCCGAACCTGCGCGGCGCCGAGGCCGCCATCGAGGCGGGGATCGACGCCGTGGTGCTGTTCGCCTCGGCCTCGGAAAGCCATAACCGGAAGAACGTGAACCGCTCGCGCGCCGACTCGATGGCCGGGTTTCAGCAGATCGCGCGCATCGCCGAAGGGTCCGGGGTCGCGCTGCATGGCGCCATCGCCACGGTCTTCGGCTGTCCCTTCGAAGGTGACGTGCCCATAGGCAACTGGTCGAGCAGGCCATGCGGTATCGCGACATCGGTATCGCGCGGATCACCCTGGGCGACACCACCGGCATGGCGACGCCGGGCAACGTGCTGCCGGCGCTCGACGCCTTGCGCAAGGCGGTCCCCGAGGTCGCAATCGCCTTGCATTTCCACAACACGCGCGGCGTCGGCCTGGCCTGCGCCTATGCCGGCCTGCTGCACGGAATCCGCGATTTCGAGGCGAGCGTGGGCGGAATCGGCGGCTGCCAGGGCAAAATGGCACTGACGCGCGCTCATGATCCCCGCGACCGGTCTATTTCCAAGGCCCCGAGGCCGGAAGCACCGGCCCCCGGGGCGCGGATAAAGAGTGCATGATCCGGCCTCGGGACCAGAGCTGCAGGGCGATGCAGGGCGCCGCGGAAAGCAGCGCTCTGGTGGCATGTCCGGATCCGCCGCCGGAAGTATACACGATTGCAATGGTAGATAATCAGGCTAGTTTACGCCCGGCGGTGTCGCGCCGCCCGGGCCGCGATCGGCAGGCTATCTGCCGTGCCGGCCGTGTCATGACCAGGCGCGGGACGGCGGCGAAAGGAGCAGGGATGAAGATACTTCTGGTCGGGGCAGGGCTCTCTGGCGCGGTCATCGGGCGGGAACTGGCGCTGGCGGGCCACCAGTGCCATATCGTCGACAGCCGCGCCCATATCGGCGGCAATTGCTACACGGAACGCGATGCCGACAGCGGCGTGATGATCCATGTCTATGGCCCGCACATCTTCCATACCGACGATCAGCAGGTCTGGGACTATGTGACCGGCTTCACCGAATTCGTGCCCTTCCAGAACCGGGTCAAGACCACGTCGCAGGGGGCGGTCCATTCCCTGCCGATCAACCTGCTGACCATCAACCAGTTCTTCGGCAAGACCTTCCGCCCGGACGAAGCGCGAGAGTTCCTGCTGGAAAAGGCCGATACCGCCATCGAGACCCCCCGCAACTTCGAGGAACAGGCGCTGCGCTTCGTCGGGCGCGAACTCTACGAGGCGTTCCTCAAGGGCTATACCGAAAAGCAATGGGGCTGTTCGCCCCGGGACCTGCCGGCCAGCATCCTCAAGCGGCTGCCGGTGCGCTTCAACTATGACGACAACTATTTCTTCCATCGCTTCCAGGGCATGCCGCGCCACGGCTATACCGCGCTGGTCGAGGCGATCCTGGACCGGCCCGGCGTCTCGGTCTCGCTGCGCACCCCCTATCGGCCGGAGATGGCCGCCGATTACGACCATGTCTTCTGGTCCGGCCCGCTGGACGGGTTCTTCGGCTACAGCCTCGGGCGGCTCGGCTATCGCACGCTGGATTTCCAGCGTTTCGAGCATGACGGCGATTACCAGGGCTGCGCCGTGATGAACTATGGCGACCGCGAGGTGCCCTATACCCGCATCACCGAGCACAAGCATTTCGCCCCTTGGGAAGAGCACCGCAAAAGCGTCTGCTATCGCGAGTTCAGCCGCGCGGCCGGCCCGGACGACATTCCCTATTACCCGATCCGGCTGGTGGACGAGATGACGCTGCTGGAGCACTATGTCCGGCTGGCCGAGGCAACGCCGGGCGTGACCTTCGTCGGCCGGCTGGGCACCTATCGCTACCTCGACATGGACATCACCATCCGCGAGGCGCTGGACACGGCCGCCGATTTCCTGAGGCGCCTTGCCGCTGGCCGGGAACCGGCCCGCTTTTCCCGTCCGCCGATCTGACCCCGGCGCCGCACAGGACCCCTCGCGATGAACTGGACTATGCCGGCGCGCTGGCCGAAGAGGGCCAGCATGCGGAAGCGGCCGAGCTGATCCGCGCAGTGGTCGCCCGGAACCCCGGCGCGACCATCAGCGTGCCGGTGATCCGGGCGCTGGCGCACTATGCCGAAACCGGCGGCAGCCCCGACTCGGTGGCCGACCTGATCGCGCCCTATGCAACGGCCGCGCCGCGTCCGCGCGAGGCGCAGCTGCTCTATGCCCGCTTCCTGCGCCACAGCCGGCGCTTTGACGAGGCGTTCCGCGCGCATGACGCCTTCATGCAGGGCGGGCCCTTCTCGGCCCAGGGCTTTTTCGAACGCGGGCTGATCTTCGAGGCGCTGGACCTGCCCTATATGGCCGAGTCGAGCTATCGCCGCGCCCTGGCTGAAGACAAGGGCTTCCACAGGGCGGCGCAGCGGTTGCACCTGATCGAGGCCCGCGGCAAGGGTTGAGCCCGCCCTCCGGTCGCGTCGCAATCGGAAGCGTCCCTCGGCATCTTGGCGCGGCCGGCTCCGTCGCAACCGTTTTCTTCTCTCGCGACCCGGAAATGCAGCATGCATTTCCACGAAACGGTCCGGCTTTGGAATGGAGGCAGGGCGGATGCGGGGTTACATCTGGTGCAATCGTTAACGCCGGATCGCGCAATGTTCTGCCGGGCCCCAGGTCTCGCCGGAAAGACGCGCGCAGATGGGCCGACAAGGAGGCTGTCATGTCATTTGCCGTTCCGCTTGCATCTTCCCGGCCCATCGACCTGTCGATCATCGTTCCGGTCTACAACGCCCGGCACCATCTTCGGCCGCTGGTCGAGACCTTCCTTGGCCTCGACAGGCTTCATTGCGAGATCCTGCTGGCCGATGACGGCTCGTCGGACGGCAGCGCCGAGGAGATCGAGCGGCTTGCCGCCGCCATTCCGCAGGTGACGGCCCTGCACAATCCCGCCAACCTGGGCGCGGGTCATGCGCGCAACCTGGCCTGGCCGCATGCGCGCGGCCGCTACACGCTGTTCTTCGACGCCGACGACCGGCTGCATGGCGAGGCGATCGCGCCGACGCTGGCGCGGATGGACGCCGAGCCCGACATCGACACCGCCATGCTGGCCTATCGCTATCAGCGCGATGCGATCGGCGGCTTTACCGAGATGCTCTATGCCGACCAAAAGATCGCCGAAAGCTATCTCAGGGCGCGCCCCAGGTGGTGGCCCCGCTGGACGAGATGGCGGCGCTGCTGAAATTCACCAACTATCCCTGGAACAAGATCCTGCGCACCGCGCATTTCCGCGAGACGGGACTGCGCTTCGGCGCGACCAAGGTGAACAACGACATCCTCGGGCACTGGTATTCGCTGCTCTTCGCGCGCCGGGTGCTGCTGGGCAGCCAGGTGATCTGCACGCATATCGTCTATCGGGGCGGCCAGAACCTGACCAACCGCTTCAGCGCCGACCGGCTGCAGATGTTCGACGCGCTGGATGAGACCTATGATCTGCTGCTGGCGCACCCGGCGCTGCGCCGCCGCTTCGTCCACCATTTCTGGGGGCTCTGCGCCACGCTGGCACAATGGGGCCGCCGCCGCGTCGATGCCGGGCATCGGCTGGAATTCGAAAGCCGCTATCGCGATCTGATCAGCCGCATGGAGATCGAGGATTTCGCGCGCATGCGCCTGGTCCAGGCGCCGCAGATCGCGGATCGCTTCGTCAAGGAACTCGTCGGATAAGGGAACGGACGTGCCCAAGGTTTCCATCATCGTCACGGCCTATGACATCGAGCGCTACATCGCCGAATGTCTGGGCTGCATCACCCGCCAGACGCTCGAGGATATCGAGATCATCGTCGTCGACGACGGATCCGGCGACTCGACCCCGCAGATCATCCGCGACTTTGCCGCCCGCGATGCCCGCATCCGCCCGATCCTGCTGCCGACCAACAGCATCGGCGGCGTCGCCACGGCGGCCAATGCCGGCATGGAGGTGGCGACCGGCGACTTCATCGGCTTTGCCGATGGCGACGACCGCTATGCCCCGGAGATGTTCGAGACGCTGTGGCGCGCCGCGACCGAGGCCGATGCCGATCTGGCGATGAGCCGCTACATGCTGCTCGACGAGGCCGACGGCAGCCTGAAGGAGCCGGCCGAAACCGAGCGCTGGTCGCCTTATCCCCGGGCCACCACACTCGACCTGACCCCGGCCACCCGGCGCGAGATCCTGCGTTTCATCTCGGTGCCCTGGCGCAAGCTTTACCGCCGCGACCTGGTCGAACGCGCCGGGCTTCGCTTCCCTGTCGGGGATTTCTTCTTCGAGGACAACCCGTTCCACTGGATGGCGGTGATCGAAGCCGAGAGGATCGCGCTCGTGCCCGAGCGGTTGTGCGAGCACCGCGTCGCCCGCGCCGGCCAGACCATGGCCACCGTGGACGAACGGCTGCTGCGCATCTTCCGGCACCATGACATCATCCGCGACTGGCTCGACGGTGCCGGTTACCTGGACGAATACCGTGCCGACCTGCTGCAATGGGTGGCGGGTCAGCTGTCCTGGGTCAGCATGCGCGCCCAGGGCGGGATCCGCCGGGCGCTGTTCGACGTCCTGGTGCCGGTCATCGCGCAATATGGCGACGAACACCTGGCCGATTTCGCCGCCGTCAACGGGCAGGGGCGCAGCACGCAAATGCTGCGCGCGCTGAAGGCCCGGGATTTCGCCGGGTTCGGGAAGGCCGCCGGCTGGGATGCGAAAGCGCCCGGGCGACGTCCCTCGCTGCTGCGCCATGGGCTTTATCACCTGCGCCACAGCGGCCTGCGCCAGACCGCCGCGATGACGAAAAGGGTGATCGTGAACCGGCTGGGACTGCGTCGACAGGCAGCCCTGCGAACCGACCTGTCCAACGAGGATCTGATGCTGGCGATGGTGCTGCTGCAGCGCGAGCTTCATGAGATCCGTGCCGAACTGGCCGCGCTGCGCCGCGAGGTCCCGGTCAGCTATCCAGCCATGCGCAGAATGAAGATTTGAGCCCCTCACCGGGGTCAGTTCGTCCGCTGCGTGGCGTCGCCCGCGGGGATGCGGCACGCTGGCGGCGCCTTCCTGCGACAGGGACGCCCTCGGCCTGGGCCTCGGCGATCAGCGTCTTGGCTGCTCGGGATCAGGATCCGGCCCGGACGGTTGCATGATGCGCAAGGGCGCGCCCTGCGCCATGACCGACATGGCGAAAAGGCTGCGGCTATGGCGATGGCGCCCATGGCCGCCGCCCGGAGGGAGAGGCATGTCCGCGATCCTTGACAAGGCCCGGGACCGCCCGCCGTGCCGCGTGCTGCAATGCCTTGGGCGACAGCCCGTTCGCACCGGTCAGGATCGTCCGTCCGGGTCATCCGGCTGCGCTGCGGGCACGACTGTCCCATCGGCTTCGGGCAAGCCCGCGCGCCGGGCTTGAGCGGCCTTGCGTCTCAAGCTAGGTCTGACCGGATTGCCCTCATGCGCAGGACCGGATGACCCGCTCGCCCGACCCCACCCTTGCCGACCGCGTCTTTGCCGCCCTGTCCCGCCAGATCGAGGCGGGCGAACTCGCCCCCGGCCAACGGCTGCGCCAGGACGAGATTGCCGCCGCATTCGGCGCCAGCCACGTTCCCGTGCGCGAGGCGTTCCGGCGGCTCGAAGCCGAGGGGCTGGTGGAATCGCTGCCGCGCCGGGGCGTGCGGGTGGCCATGGCCGACCGTGCCGCCCTGGCCGAAGCCATCGAGATGCGCGCGGCGCTGGAGGCGCTGGCGCTACGCCACGCCGCCGAGGCCTATCCGCCCGGCCACCTGGCGGCGCTGGCCGCGGCCGATCACGCCTGCGCGCGGGCTGTCACCGCGGCCGAATGGGAGGCGGCGAACCAGAGCTTTCACAGCCTCCTGCTGCAGGGCTGCCCGATGCCGCGACTGATGCAGACCATCGAGCGGCTGCAGCTTTCCGCCAGCCGCATGGCCCGCCAGCTGGGCGCCGCGCATCCTCTGGGCCTGCCGCGCGAGAACCGCGACCACCGCGCCATGCTCTCGGCCCTGCAAGGGCGCGACATCGACTTGGCCGCGCAGATCCTGTCCCGCCACATCCGGCGCGGGTTGCGGCTAAATTATAGATAATTTATCCGATCTGCACGCAGGAATGGACACGCGGTAGATTTCTCGGCACAAATTGGCGCGGGAATCAGAATTTTTATAGATAATCTCCCGCATCGAGAGGGAGAGCCATGCCGAAAGACCTGCCGCGCACCGCCCTGCGGACCGACTGGACCCGCGCCGAGGCCGAGGCGATCTATCACCAGCCCTTCATGGACCTGCTGTTTCAGGCGCAGAGCGTGCATCGCGCCCATTTCGATCCCAACCGGGTGCAGATGAGCCGCCTTCTGTCGGTCAAGACCGGCGGCTGTGCCGAGGATTGCAGCTATTGCAGCCAGTCGGCGCGCAATGGCTCGACCCTGCCGGCCTCGAAGCTGATGCCGGTCGAGCGGGTGCTGTCCGAGGCACGCAAGGCCAAGGCGGCGGGCGCCACGCGCTATTGCATGGGCGCCGCCTGGCGCGAGCCGAAGGACCGCGACATGGCGGCGATCGAGGCCATGGTGCGCGGGGTGCGCGCGCTGGGAATGGAAACCTGCATGACGCTGGGCATGCTGTCCGACGCCCAGGTCTTGCGGCTGAAGGAGGCGGGCCTGGATTACTACAACCACAATATCGACACTTCCGAGGCGTTCTATCCCCAGGTCATCACCACCCGCAGCTTTGCCGACCGGCTCGACACGCTGGCGCGCGTGCGCGAGGCCGGGATCAAGGTCTGCTCCGGTGGCATCCTCGGCCTGGGGGAAACCGCGGGCGACCGCATCGACATGCTGCTGGCGCTGGCCACGCTGCCCGAACACCCGCAAAGCGTGCCGATCAACATGCTGATCCCGATGGCCGATACGCCGCTGGCCAAGGCGGATCCCGTCGATCCCTTCGACTTCGTGCGCGTGGTGGCCCTGGGCCGCATCCTGATGCCGGCCAGCCACATGCGCCTGTCGGCCGGCCGCACCGGCATGAGCGACGAGATGCAGGCGCTGTGCTTCCTGGCCGGCGCGAATTCGCTGTTCATGGGCGATACGCTGCTGACCGCCGCCAACCCCGCCGAGGACCGCGACCGCCGGCTGTTCGACAGGCTGGGCCTGCGCCCCGAGGCGCCGGCCGGCGACAGCACCGAAGCATGAGCCCGCTCGACGGCCAGCGCGGGCTGCTGGAGGCCTTGGCGCAGCGCCGGCGGGCGCGGGCGTTGCAGCCGGTTTCGGGCGCGGATTTCGCCTCGAACGACTATCTGGGGCTGGCGGGGTCCGATCTGCTGCGCGAGCTGGCGCGCGATGCGCTGGACCGCGGCCATGCCCCCGGCGCCGGCGCGGCGCGACTGCTGCGCGGCAACCATGCGGCATTCACGGCGCTGGAAGCGGCGGCGGCGCAGCATTTCGGCAGCGGCGGCGCGCTCTATTTCGGGTCCGGCTACGGCGCCAATCTGGCGATCTTTTCCGCCCTGCCCGCCGCGCGCGATCTGGTGCTGCACGATGCGCTGATCCATGCCAGTGCGCTGGACGGGATGCGGCTGGGCCCGGCCGAAACCCGCAGCTTTCCGCATAACGACCTGGATGCGGCGCGGGACGCCCTGCGGCGCTGGCAGGCCGAAGGCCGGCGCGGGCAAGCCTGGCTGGCGGTCGAAAGCCTTTACTCGATGGACGGCGATTTTGCCCCGGTTCAGGCGCTGGCCGATCTGGCCACCGAAGAGGGTGCCTTCCTGATCGTGGACGAGGCCCATGCGACCGGGATCTGGGGCCTGGGCGGCCGGGGCCTCGCCGCGCCCTGGGCGGCGCGGGAAAACGTGATCACGCTGCACACCTGCGGCAAGGCTCTGGGCGTGCAGGGCGCGCTGGTCTGCGCCGATCCGGTGCTGATCGCCACGCTGGTCAACCGCGCCCGCAGCTTCATCTATTCGACCGCGCCCGCGCCGCTGCTGGCCGAGGTCCTGCGCGGCGTCATTGCCCAACTGGCCGCCGATTCCACCCGCCGCGATGCCCTGCTGGCGCGGGTGGCACGGGCGGGCGATCTGGCGCGCGGCATCGGCCTCGCGCCCTCGGGCAGCCAGATCCAGCCGGTCGTCCTGCCCGGCGATGCCCGCTGTCTTGCCGCAGCCGCGCGGTTGCAGGCGCTGGGTTTCGACATCCGCGCCATCCGCGCGCCCACCGTCCCCAAGGGGGCCGAGCGGCTGCGCCTGTCGCTGACCCTGAACCCGGACGAGCCGGCGCTGGCCGCCGTCTTTGCCGCGCTGCACGAGGTGATCCGATGACTGCTTTCGTCGTGACCGGGACCGATACCGGCATCGGCAAGACGGTGTTTGCCGCCGCCCTGGCCGCCCGTCTGCAGGCCAGCTACTGGAAGCCGGTGCAGTCCGGGCTGGAGGACGAGACCGACAGCGAAACCGTCGCCCGCCTGTCCGGCCGCCCGGTCCTGCCCGAGGCCTGGCGGCTGGCGCTGCCCGCCTCTCCGCATCTCGCCGCCGCGGCCGAGGGTGTCGCCATCGACGCGGCCGCCCTGACCCCGCCGCCCGTTCGGCCGCTGGTGATCGAGGGCGCGGGCGGGCTGATGGTACCGCTGAACGACCGCGCCAGCTTCCTTGACGTCTTTGCCCGCTGGCAGCTGCCGGTGATCCTCTGCGCCCGCACCGCGCTGGGAACGATCAACCACAGCCTGCTGTCCATCGCCGCGCTGCGCGCCGCCGGGGTGCCGCTGCATGGCCTGGCCTTCATCGGCCCCGCGGCGCCCGAGGTGGAAACGACCATCTGCCGCATGGGCGAGGCCCGCCGCCTCGGCCGGCTGCCCCTGCTGCAAGACCTGAACCCCGGCAGCCTGCGCGCGACCTTTGACGCCTGCTTCCCCGTGGACTGCTTCGCATGAGCCCGATCTGGCACCCTTTCACCCAGCACGCGCTGTTTCCGGCCATGCGCCCGATCGCCAGCGCGCAAGGCGCCTGGCTGACCGACGCCCAAGGCCAGCGCGTGTTCGACGCCATCTCGTCGTGGTGGGTGGTGACGCATGGCCATTGCCATCCGCATATCGTGCAGGCGATCCGCGACCAGGCCGGGCGGCTGGACCAGGTGATCTTTGCCGGCCACACCCACGCCCCGGCCGAGCGCTTTGCCGAAAAGCTGCTGGCGCGCCTGCCCGACGCCCTGACGCGGCTGTTCTTTTCCGACAGCGGCTCGACGGCGGTCGAGGTGGCGATCAAGATGGCGCTCGGCCATTTCCGGCACCGGGGCGAAGGGCGCCACCGCATCGTCGTGCTGGCAAACGGCTATCACGGCGATACCGTCGGCACCATGTCGGCGGGCGAGCGCGGGGTCTTCACCCAGCCCTATGACCGGCTCCTCTATGCCGTGGACCGCATTCCCTTTCCCGCGCCGGGGCAGGAACAGGCGACCCTCGACGCGCTGGAGCGCTTTGCCCGCAACCCCGAGACCGCCGCCCTGCTGCTGGAGCCGCTGGTGCTTGGCGCGGGCGGGATGCTGTTCTATTCCCCTGGCGTCCTGGCGCAGATGGCGGCGCTCTGCGCCCGCCACGGCGTGCTGCTGATCGCCGACGAGGTGATGACCGGCTGGGGCCGCACCGGGCGCTTTCTCGCCTGCGACCATGCCGGCGTGGTTCCCGACATCCTGTGCCTGTCCAAGGGCATCACCGGCGGCCACCTGCCGCTGGCCGCCACGCTGTGCCGCGAAGAGATCTACCAGTCGCATTTCTCGACCGACCGGCGGCGCACCTTCTTCCATTCCTCGAGCTATACCGCCAATCCCATCGCCTGCGCCGCCGCGCTCGCCAATCTGGAATTGTGGGAAACCGAGCCGGTCCAGGACCGGATCGACGCCATCGCCGCCGCACAGGCCGAGGGGCTGGCAAGGCTGGCGGCGCATCCCAAGCTCTCGGGCGCGCGGCAATCGGGCACGATCCTTGCGGCGGAGATCGGCGGCCCCGGCCATTACATGACTGAGTCCGGCCCGGCGCTGCTGCGCTTCTTTGCCGAGCGCAACCTGCTGATCCGCCCCCTGGGCAACACGGTCTATCTGCTGCCGCCCTATTGCAGCACCCGGGCCGAGCTCAGCGCCTGTCATGACGCCATGCTGGAGGCCGCCGATGTCCTTGGGTGATGCAGCGCGCGGCGTGGTCATGGCGGGCTTTGGCCACTACCTGCCCGAGCGGCGGGTCGATAATGCCGAGATCGAGGCCGATCTGAACCTGCCGCCCGGCTGGATCGCCGCGCGCACCGGCATCCACAGCCGGCACTATGCCGCGCCCGAACAGGCGGTCAGCGATCTTGCCGTGCCGGCCGGGCGGATGGCGCTGGAGCAGGCAGGGGTGGCGGCGGGCAGCATCGGCCTGCTGCTGCTGGCGACCTCGACCCCCGACCACCTGCTGCCGCCGACCGCGCCGCTGGTGGCGCATCGCCTGGGCCTTGGCGCGGGGGCGATGGACCTGGCCGGGGCCTGCGCCGGCTTCCTGCAGGCGCTGGTGCTGGGGGCGGGCCATGTCCGGGCGACCGGGCAGGCGGTGCTGGTCATCGCCGCCAATATCCTGTCGCGCCGCATCGCGCCGGACGACATCGCGACCCGCGCCCTGTTTGCCGATGCCGCGGGCGCCGTCGTGCTGGCCGCCTCGCCCGATCCGGCCAAGGGGCTGCGGGCCTCGGTCCTGCGCTCGGACGGGGCGGGCTACGATCTGATCCGCATCGCCAAAGGCGGCTCTCGCCAGCCGTTCCGCCCGGGCGACGCGGGGCTGGCGATGGACATGGCCGATGGCCGCGCCGTCTTTACCCGCGCGGTCGAAGGGATGACGACGTCAAGCCAGGCGGCGCTGCGCGAGGCCGGCCTGACCGCTGCCGGGATCAGCACCTGGCTGGCGCACCAGGCCAATGGCCGCATCCTGGCGCAGGTCGGCGCCCGGCTGGGACTGGACCGGGCCGAATGCCTGGGCACGCTGGCCCGCCATGGCAATTCCTCGGCCGCCACCATGCCCCTGGCCCTGTCGTGTCGCGCCGCCGAGGGGCCGCTGCCGACCGGCCCGATGCTGATGACCGCCTTCGGTGCGGGCCTCTTGTGGGGATCGGTCGTCTGGCAACCTTGAGGCCGCTCCGGCAAGCGGCGCGCCGATGCACGCTTCCGGCGCATGGCCGATCTAATCCTCGCCGTGATAGGAAAACCGCGCCGAGAAACTGGCCGGGGCCAGGCTGGCGTCATGGTCGAAATCCGCTGTCGTGCCGGGCGTCACGGTGACGATGGCGGGGCCGGCATGGCGGAAGGTCAGGCTGTGCTCCAGCGCGCGCACCGCCATCTCGATGCCCAGCCGGCCCTGCATCACCGGGAAATCCGTCGGCGCCGCCAGGATGCGGCCGCGCCTGATGCCGCGGAACACGCCGGGGCTGATATAGGTCGAGATGATGCCGACCCGGCCCAGCTCGCCCCGCGCCCGCAGGATCGAGATCGCCACCTCGGCCATCGGGCCGCTGCCGACCAGGTAGTCGGGCGCCGGGCCCTCGGCCAGCAGCTGCTCGACCAGCTGGGCCTGGGCCTCGCGGCCGGTGTCGCCGTAAAGCACGCTGGTCACGCGGGCGGAACTGTCGGCGATGGCGGCGCGGAACCCGTCCTCGACGAAGCCCACCCAGCCCGCGCCCCGGGGGCCGGGGAACCAGGCCACGCTGACCGGCGGGCTGCCCCTGGGGTGGCGGCGGGCCAGTTCCAGCCCGGCGGCGCGGCCCATCTCGCGCCAGGGCACGCTGGCCTTGGCGGTGATCGGCCCCGGCTCGATGTCGTTCACCACGGCGATGATCGGCTTCTGCCGCGCCAGCTCGCTCAGCACCGGAGTCAGCCCGTCATAGGAGACCGTGCCCACCACCACCGCGTCATAGCGCGGATCGGCGCAGGCGCGCAGCTGCGCGATCTGCCGCGCCGGGTTCGGATAGCCGCCGGCCTCGAACAGGTCGAAGCCGACGCCCAGCCGGCGCGATTCCTCGACCATGCCGTAATTGACGCCCAGCCAATAGGCATCCTTCAGATGCGGATAGAGCACGCAGAGGTTCCAGGGCCGCGCGGCGTGTTCCAAGGGCGCATAGTCCAGCCGGGCCGCGGGGCTGTCGTCGTGGAAGGGGCGCGAAAACACCTGCAGGGGCCAGGTCTCGGCCCGGGCCGGGCCAGCGAGCAGCAGGGCGGCGACGGCTGCAAGGGCGCGCAGGCATCGGGCTGGCAAGATGGCGGTCGACATGGCGGTGACTTCGGCCCCGGTTCCGATTAGCCTTGGCCGGCCCGCTGCGGGCATCCGGCAGGGCGGAGGGTAGTGCTTGGGGCTGTTCACGCGCAAGTCGCGATTGGGTTGGCAGCTTTTGCTGGCCTTTGTGGTCATCGCCGGCGCGCCGGGCCTGATGGGCGTGCTGGGCTGGCTGGAGCTGCGCGACCTGGCGGACCGGCAAAGCCGGCTGATCGCCCAGACCATCCCCGCCATCGCCGAGGTGCGCGGCTTTGCCGAGGAAAGCAGCCGCGTCGTCGCCATCGCCCCGGACCTGGCGGCGGTGACCGACGACCATGTCCGGCGCGAGCGCGCGGCCTTTCTGTTCGACCAGGTCGATGCGCTGCGCGACCGCATCCGGCGCTATGAAGGCACCGGCCAGCCGATCCCGGTGCCGCTGTCGCGTTCGGAATCCGAGGTGCGGCAGGGCATCGCCCGGCTGGACCAGCTGGTGCAGCGCCGGCTGGCCGCCGAGGCCGACCAGCGCCGCCGGCTGGACGAGGGGCTGACGGCCACCACCGAGCTTCTGGAGATCACCGACACGCTGGCCGCCAATGTCGAGGTGGCGGTCTCGGCCGGGGTGGCCAGCCTCTATGACCTGTGGAACCGCCGCGAGGCGCTGGCCGGGATGCTGGACAGGCTGATCGAGGTCGACCTGTTCCAGCTGGGCCAGATGTTCGAACTGCGCGGCCATGTCGCGGAAATCGCCCTGCTGCTGAACCGCATCGGCGAGACCCGCAACCAGCACGATCTGGAACAGCTGCGCGCGCAGCTGGCGGGACGGCTGGGCGTGGTGACGCGCCGGCTGGAGACGGTGCCCGACCGCAGCCGGGCCGAGCGGGCGCTGGCGCTGTTGCGCGGGATCACCCCGGCCGCGGTCTCGCCGCCCGGGACCGAGGATTTTCCCGGCCTGACCGCGCGGCTGATCGCGCTGGACGGGCAGACCGCGGCGGCGCAGGCCGAGCTGCGCGACGCGGCGCTGCGGCTCGACACGCAGGCGGCGGCGCTGGCCGACAGCATCGTCGGCCGGGCCACGCGCGCCGGCGAGGCGGCGCAGGCCGCCATCCGCCGCACGCTGATCGTCTCGGCCATCGGCTCGTTCCTGGCGCTGATGGTCTCGGCCGGGGTGGTCTGGTTCTATGTCCGCGGCAAGATCACCCGGCGGCTGGACGCGCTGGCCGCGCGCATGGGCGGGCTGCGGGCGGGCGACCTGCACGAGGAGGTGGTGCCGCGTGGCGAGGACGAGATCGCGCGCATGGAGCAGGCGGTCGAGGTCTTTCGCCTGCAGGCGCTCGAGAACCGCGCCCTGGCGGCCGAACGCGACCGCAACCTCGAGGAGCTGCGCCGGCACCGCGAGGAGCTGCGCCAGCTGGTCGATGAGCAGACCGAGCGGCTGCGCGGCGAGGTTGCCGCCCATGCCGAGGCCCGCGCCCATGCCGAGGCCGCCGACCGCGCCAAGTCGCAGTTCCTGGCCATGATGAGCCACGAGATCCGCACGCCGATGAACGGCGTTCTGGGCCTGCTGCACGGGCTGATGCAGGACGATCTGGCCGGGCGCACCCGCGACCGGGTGGTGGCGGCGCTGGCCTCGGGCGAGGGGCTGATGTCTTTGCTGAACACGCTTCTGGATGACGCCAAGTCGCTGGACGGCGACATCGCGCTGCGGCCGGCGCCCTTCGACCCGGCGGCGCTGGTGCGGGAAACGGCGATGCTGATGGCGGCCTCGGCGCAGGACAAGGGGCTGTGGCTGCGCGTCGACGCGCCGGAGTGCGGCTGGCTGCTGGGGGACGCGGCGCGGCTGCGGCAGGTGCTGTTCAACCTGCT
Source organism: Paracoccus sp. DMF (assembly GCF_004407025.1). NCBI lineage: Bacteria > Pseudomonadati > Pseudomonadota > Alphaproteobacteria > Rhodobacterales > Paracoccaceae > Paracoccus > Paracoccus sp. DMF. The sequence goes on along the minus strand of NZ_SOKV02000003.1, from coordinate 58,139 downwards.
TGCCAACGCGATCCGCTTCACCGCCGCGGGCGGCGTCGATCTGCGGCTGCGGACGGAACCGGGACCGGCCGGGGTCGCGCTGGTGCTGGAGGTCGCCGATACCGGCAAGGGCATCGCGCCCGAAGCGCAGAAGCGGATCTTCGGCCTGTTCGAGCAGGAGGATCCCGAGACCGCCCGGCGCTATGGCGGCACCGGCCTAGGGCTGGCGATCAGCCGCCGGCTGGCCGAGGCGATGGGCGGCACGCTGTCGGTGGAAAGCGCGCCGGGGCAGGGCGCGCTGTTCCGCTTCCGCGCCGGCTTCCCGCCGGCCGAGGCCCCGGCCGCTTCCGCGCCGGCCGCCCCCGCCCGCCCGCTGCGCCTGCTGGTGGTCGAGGATCACCCGGTCAATCGCATGGTGCTGGGCGGCTATCTGTCTCGGCTCGGCCACGCTTTCGCGATGGCGGATTGCGCCGAGGAGGCGCTGGCCCGGCTGGACCAGGACCGTTTCGACGCGGTGTTGATGGATGTGAACCTGCCCGGCATGTCGGGGATCGAGGCGGCGCGGGCGATCCACCGCCGCATTGAGGGCCTGCCGGTGATCGGCATCTCGGCCCATGTCCAGCCCGAGGAAATCGCCGCCTGCCATGCCGCCGGCATGGTCGAGGTGCTGTCGAAACCGCTGGCCCCGGCCGATCTGCAGCGCGCGCTGGCGACGGTCCGGCCCGGGGCCGGGCCGGTGCCGGCGGCCGTCCTGGCCCCGGCGCTGGCCGATCTGCCGCCGGCGCAGGTGGCCGTGCTGGCGCGGCTCTATCTGGACGGGATGGCCGGCGACATGGCCGCGATCCAGGCGGCGCTGGCGCAGGGCGATGCCACGGCGGCAGCGCGGGCGGCGCATCGCTGGCGCGGGGCCAGCGGCAATTTCGGCCTTTCGGACCTGGCGGCGGCGCTGGAGCGCTTTGAATGCGCCCTGGCCGATGGCACCGGCGCGGCAGGGGCGCTGTGGAACGATCTGGCGGTCCTGGCCCGGGCGGGCGCCGAAGCGATGCGGCGCGAGCTTGCCCTGCTGCCGGCCTAGCTCAGCGCGGCGGTAAAGACATAGCCCTCGCCATGCGCGGTGCCCAGGATGCGCGGCGCCTTGGGGTCGTCGCGAAGCTTGCGCCGCAACCGGCGGATCAGCACGTCCACCGTGCGCTGGCTGCTGTCGTCGACGCGGTGGGTGATATTGGCCAGCAGCCGGTCGCGGTCCATCACCACGCCGGGATTGCCGACGAAGGCGCGCAGCAGCTCGAATTCGGCGCGGGTCAGCGGCACCAGCGCGCCGGAGGTGTCGTAAAGCTGGCGCCCGGCGATGTCGAAGCGGAAGCCGGCGAATTCCACGGTGCGCCGCGCCATCTGCCGCATGGCCGCCGTGCGCCGCAAGAGGTTCTTGACCCGCGCCGCCAGCTCGCGCCGGTTGAAGGGCTTGCAGACGTAATCGTCGGCGCCCAGTTCCAGCCCGACGATGCGGTCGACCTCGTCGGTGCGGCCCGACAGCAGGATGATGCCGATTTCCGACCGCGCGCGCTGCTCGCGGGTGATCTCCAGCCCGTCCTTGCCGGTCAGGTTGATGTCCACGATCAGCAGGTCGGCCGGATCGCTGCCCAGCACGCGGTCCGCCGCCTCGGCGCTGGCGCATTCCGTGATTCGGTGGCCGAAGGATTGCAGATAGGCGGTCAGCGCCCCGCGGGTGACGGGCTCGTCCTCGATGATCACGATATGGCTGGCTCGGCCGGTCATCGGCGGTTTCCCTGGCTGCTCCCTGCATTCTGTTAACATTTTCTCACATCATTCCATAGCCTGTTCATCACATGGGCCTGACATGTTCACATCGGGATCCTAGCGTCGAAGGACGAAGGGCGGCCATGCAACCGCCCGCCTGCCCGCGAAACAGGGCGCTTCAACAGGGAAAGACCATGAAACACACAGCTCTGCTGCTTGCTTCGGCAGCGGCCCTTTCCGTCACGGCCTCGCTGGCGCAGGCCGCCGATTCCCCGGATCCGATCGTGATCCCGACGCATAACTGGTCCAGCCAGATCGTGATGAGCCATATCGTCGGGCGCATGTTCGAGGAACTGGGCGATTCGGTCGAATATGTCTCGTCCGACAGCCAGACGGTCTATGAATCCATCCGGCTGGGCGACGTGGCGCTGGAGGTCGAGGTCTGGGAGGGCGCGTTCGGCGCCGCCTTCAACGCCGCGCTGGCCAAGGGCGGGCTGCACGACGCCGCCACGCACGAGGCGGTGACGCGCGAGGACTGGTGGTATCCGCTGTGGACCAAGGAGGCCTGTCCGGGCCTGCCCGACTGGACGGCCCTGAACGATTGCGCGGCGACATTCGCCACCGCCGAGACCGGCGACAAGGGCCGCTTCCTGGGCGGGCCGGTCGACTGGCTGAAACACGACGCGGAAAAGGTCGACGCGCTCGGCATGAACTTCACCGTGGTCAATGCCGGTTCGGCCGCCGCGCTCTGGGCCGAGCTGGCCGCGGCCGAGAAAAGCAAGACCCCCATCGTGCTGTTCAACTGGACGCCGAATTTCGCCGAGGCGGTCTGGCCCGGCGAATTCGTCGAATTCCCGAAATGGGAAGAGGGCTGCGACAAGGACCCTGCCGTCGGCCCGATCCCGGACAAGGTCTATGACTGCGGCAACCCGGCCAACGGCTATCTCAAGATCGCCGCCTGGGACGGGATGAAGGAGAAATGGCCCGCCGCCTATGCCGCGCTGGCCAAGGTCACCTTCACCAACGCCCAGATCGCCGAGATGGCCAAGCTGGTCGATGTCGACGGCATGGAGCCCGAGGACGCCGCCGAGGCCTGGATGGAAAGCAACGAGACGGTCTGGAAGCCGTGGCTGCAATGAACCAGCTGCTTTCGCCCGACCGGCTGGCCCGCAAGGGCCCGGCCTTCGCCCCGCCGTCACCCCGGCCCGGCCAGCACGGCACGGCCCCGGATGGAACCGTCACCGCCGGAGGCCCCATGACCCAGCGCGATGCCGTGATCGACTGCCGAAACGTCTGGAAGGTGTTCGGCCCGCGCCCCGACCAGATGCAGGCGCTGCTGGCGCGCAATCCCTCGGCCGAGGAGTTGCGCGCGGCGGGCTGCGTCGCCGCGGTGCGCGACGTCAGCCTGACCATTCCCCGCGGCGAGATGCTGGTGGTGATGGGCCTGTCCGGCTCGGGCAAGTCCACGCTGGTGCGCTGCATGTCGCGGCTGCTGGACATCTCGGCCGGGCAGGTGGCGGTCGAGGGGCAGGACATCGGCACGCTGACCGAGACCCAGCTGATCGAGCTGCGCCGCCGCCGCATGGGCATGGTGTTCCAGAGCTTCGGCCTGCTGCCGCATCGCAACGTGCTGGAGAACGTGGCCTTTCCGCTGGAGATGCGCGGCCAGCCCCGCGCCGCCCGCATCGCCCGCGCCCGCGAGATGCTGGAGCTGGTCGGCCTGACCGGCCGCGAGGCGCATTTCCCGCGCGAGCTGTCGGGCGGCCAGCAGCAGCGCGTCGGCATCGCCCGCAGCCTGGCGATCGAGCCGGCGATCTGGTTCCTGGACGAGCCCTTCTCGGCGCTGGACCCGCTGATCCGGCGCGAGATGCAGGACGAATTCCTGCGGCTGAAGGGCACGCTGGACAAGACCATCGTCTTCATCACCCATGACTTCGACGAGGCGCTGCGGCTGGCCGACCGCATCGCTATCATGAAGGACGGCGCCGTCGAGCAATGCGACACGCCGGATCGCATCGTCATGGCGCCGGCGACGCCCTATGTCGCCAAGTTCACCGCCCAGATCGACCGCGCCCGCGTGGTGCGGCTGGCGGCGCTGGTGGTCCCGGCGGCGGGCGGCGCTCACGGCGCGGCGCTGCCGGGGGAGGCGGTGCTGCATGACATGGCCCGCGCCATCCTGGCCGACCCGCGGCCGCAGATCCCGGTTGCGGCGGCGGACGGCAGCCTGCTCGGGCTGCTCGACCGGCAGGCGGCGACCGACCTGATCCTGGGGGACCGGCCATGACCGGGTCAGGGGCGGCGCGCCCGGCGCATGCGGCCTGGATCCTGGCCGGCCTGGCGCTGGTCCTGGTGCTGGCCAAGCCGCTGCTGCCGGCCGGGCTGGTCCGGCCGCCGGACTGGCTGGTCCTGCCCTTTGCCGGCTGGATCAATGCGGTCTTCGATTTCCTGCGCGACGACCTGGGGCTGATCCACGTCACCCGCGCCTTCGCCGGCGCGGTCGAGGCGGCGCTGGATACCACGGCGAACCTGCTTTACGGCCGCTCGCGCTGGCCGCATCTGGGTCCGATCCCCTGGGTCGTCGTCGCCGGCACCATGGCCATGGCGGGCTATGCCCTGCGCGGCTGGCGGCTGGCGGCCCTGACCGGCGGCACCTTCGTCTGGATCGCCGTCATGGGCCAGTGGAAATGGGCGATGGAGACGCTGTCGGTGATCGCCGTCGCCACCCCGGTCGCGGTGGCGCTGGGGCTGGCCCTTGGCATCATGGGCTGGCGCTGGCCCCGGTTCGAGCGGCTGCTGAACCCGGTGCTGAACCTGGCGCAGTCGCTGCCGCATTTCGCCTATATGATCCCGGTCGTGGTCTTTGTCGGCGTCGGGCCGAAGTCGGGCGCCATCGTCACCATCATCTTCTCGGTGCCGCCGATGATCCGCATGACCATGCTGGGCCTGCGCCGCGTCGCGCCCGAGATCATCGAGGCCGGGCAGATGGCCGGCGCCAACCGCTGGCAGGTGATGACGCGGGTGCGTCTGCCCGCCGCGCGGACCGAGATCCTGATTGGCGTCAACCAGGTCATCATGCAGTCGCTGGCCATGGTCGTGCTGGCCTCGTTCATCGGCATGCCGGGGCTGGGGCAGAAGCTGCTGCAACTGCTGCAGGCGCTGAAGATCGGCCTGTCCTTCGAGATCGGCATCACCATCGTGCTGCTGGCGGTGGCGCTGGACCGGCTGTCCAAGGCCTGGGCGCTGCACCAGCCCGCCCATGCCGAGGCCGGCGCCGGCCGGATCGCGCGGCACCGGCTGCTGCTGGTCTGGCTTGGCCTGGTGCTGGCGGGGTTCCTGCTGGCGCGCGCCGTGCCCTATTTCCATGTCGTCGAGCGGAGCCAGGCGCTCAGCATCGCCGGCCCCATCGACGCGGTGATGGACATGCTGCTGGGCGTGGTGCGGCCGCTGACCGACGGGCTGCGGTGGTTCCTGATCACCTGGGTGCTGATCCCCCTGCGCGACGCGATCCTGTGGCTGCCCTTCGTCGGCGTGCTGCTGGCACTGGCGGCCCTGGGCTGGCGCATCGGCGGCGCCCGCTCGGCGCTGGTCTGCCTGGGCTTCATCCTGCCCATCGCGCTGTCGGGCTGGTGGGACCGGGCGATGATCACCGTCTATACCGTCGGCACGGCGGTGGCGCTGGCGCTGCTGATCGGCCTGCCGCTGGGCATCTGGGCCGCCGGGCGCGAGACCCGGGCCAAGGCGGTGCTGCTGGCCTGCGACACGTTCCAGACCTTTCCCAGCTTCATCTACCTGATCCCGGTGGTGATGCTGTTCGGCGTCAACGACGTGGCGGTGGTCGCGGCGGTGGTGGTCTTTGCCGCCGTGCCGCTGGTGCGCTATACCGTCGAGGGCCTGCGCAACGTCCCGCCCGAGACCGTCGAGGCCGCCGAGATGAGCGGCGCCACCCGGCGCCAGCTGCTCTGGTCGGTGCGCCTGCCCCTGGCCCTGCCGACGCTGATGGTCGGGCTGAACCAGTCGGTGATGTTTGCGCTGTTCATGGTCATCATCGCCGCCTTCATCGGCACGCAGGACCTGGGCCAGGAGATGCAGCGGGCGCTCTCGGCCACCGATGTCGGCAAGGGGCTGGTGCTGGGGCTGGCCGTCGCCTTCATGGGGCTGATGGTCGATCACCTGCTGATGCGCTGGTCGGCGGCGCGTCGCGCGGTCCTGCAGGGCTGATCGCCCGCCGCTGCGGTGACGGGCCGGTCGCAAGGCTCGACGCCGGTCGGACGGTCGTTCCGTGGAACATCGCCCGGCCGGCAGCGTTGATCCGGCGAACTGCAATCGACCCGCCGGGAGGGCCGCATGGGCTGCGACATGGACTTCACTCTCGGCATCGAGGAGGAATATCTGCTGGTCGATGCCGAGACCGGCGCTCTGGCCGAGGCGCCCGATGCCCTGATGCAGGCCTGCCGGCGCGAACTTGGCGACCATGTCAGCCCGGAATTCCTGCGCTGCCAGATCGAGGTCGCGACGCCGGTCGCCACGGATATCGCGGATGCGCGGCGGCAGCTGACGCGGCTGCGCCGGACCGTGGCGGATCAGGCGTCCGGGTTCGGGCTGGCGCCGATCTCGGTCGCCTGCCATCCCTTCGCCGACTGGCGCGACCAGGATCACACAGACAAGAGCCGCTACAACGAGCTGTCGCAAGAGATGGGCGGCGTGGCGCGGCGCATGCTGATCGGCGGCATGCATGTGCATGTCGGAATCCCGCAGGACAGCATGCGCATCGACCTGATGAACCAGTTTTCGTATTTCCTGCCCCAGCTTCTGGCGCTGTCCGCCTCCAGCCCGTTCTGGCAGGGCGAGGATACGCGGCTTGCTTCCTATCGCACGACCGTGTTCGGCGGCTATCCCCGCACCGGGCTGCCGCCGCGGCTGGCGAGCTGGGGGGAATACGAGCGCTCGGTCGAGGCGCTGACCTCGCTGGGCCTGATCGAGGACAGCAGCAAGATCTGGTGGGATCTGCGGCCCTCGTCGCGCTTCCCGACGCTGGAAACCCGGGTCTGCGATGCCTGCCCGCGCCTTGACGACACGCTGACGCTGACCGCGCTGATCCAGGCGACCCTGCGCATGCTGTGGCGGCTGTCGCGGCGGAACATGCGCTGGCGGCAATACGACAATTTCCTTTTGGCCGAGAACCGCTGGCGGGCCGCCCGCTATGGGCTGACCGAAGGGCTGATCGATTTTGGCGAGAACCGCCTGAAGCCCGCCGCCGAGATGGCCGAGGATTGGCTCGAACTGATCGGCGAGGATGCGGATGCGCTCGACAGCCAGCCCGCCGCGGCGCGGCTGCGCGCCTTGGTGGCAGAGGGCAATTCCGCGGAACGCCAACGCGCGGTGCATGCCGCGGCCATGAACGCCGGCGCGACGCGAGAGGAAGCCCTTGTCACGGTGGTGAAGGCGCTGATCGCGGAGTTCCGCGAGGGGCTGGACTGAGGGCGGCATCGGCCCGGCAGCACATCGCTGATGGGCCGATGCTGGTGATCCAGCGCCCAGGGTTGGAACGGCGCAGAACTGCGCCCGGCATGAGCGTCGCGCATCCGGCAGCCGACTCGATTGAATTTAATCAAACGATTGATTATAATTACCCATGATCGAGATTCCGGACAAGCCGCCCGAAGGGGCGCAGAAGGCGCTGATCGAGGCGGGCTTGCTGCTGTTCGGCCAGAAGGGATTCGATGCGACCTCCACGCGCGAGCTGGCCGCGAAGGCTGGGGTGAACCTGGCGCTGATCGCCTATCATTTCGGCGGCAAGGACGGCCTGCGCCGCGCCGTCGTGGGCGAAGTGGCGCGGCGGTTGATGGCGGTCGCGGGGGCGCCGCGATCCTCGGCGGGGCTGACCCCGGCAGCGGCGCTCCGGCGCCTGCAGACCATCCTGCGCGGCGTTGTGGCCTTCATCGGCAGCGCCCCCGAGGCCGGGCCGATGGTGAATTTCGCGCTGACGGAACTCAGCCGCGGCGGGGCCGCCACCGAGCTGATCCATGACTGCTTCATCGGCCCGAAACATGCAGAGCTTTCCGAGCTCTGGGCGATCGCCAGCGGCGCGGACCCCGACAGCGAGGCGGTGAAGCTCTCGGTCTTCGCCATGATCGGCCAGGTGCTGTATTTCCGGCTCGGCCGCGAGATCGTCATGCGCAGGATGGGCTGGCCGAGCATCGGCCCAGCCGAGGCAGGCCGGATCGGCGATGTGATTGCCGAAAACCTGCGGCTTCTGACACAGGGGGAACCGCGATGAGCCTGACGGTCTGCTCGGTCCCGCTGTTGTCGGTGCTGTTTGCCACCTGTGCGCCGCCGCTGCCCTTTGCCACCGGCTATGTCGAGGGGGAATACGTCCTGGTCGCCCCGGTCGAGACGGTCGAGATCGCCACGCTGCTCGTCGCCCGGGGGGACCATCTCGAGGCGGGCGCCCCGCTGGTGGAACTGGACCGGGCGGCCGCGAAGATCGCCCTTGCCGAGGCCGAGGCGAACCTGGCCCGCGCCGAGGCGGAGCTTGCCGATCTGCGCCTTGGCAAGCGCCCCGAGGAGATCGCGGTGATCGAAGCCGCTCTGGTCTCGGCGCGCGCGCAAGCCGCGGAAGCCAGGCGGACGGCCATCCGGCTTTCCAGCCTGGCGGACAAGGGCAGCGCGACCCAGACGCAGCGCGAGGATGCCGCGACCGCCGCCGAGATCGCCGCGGCGCGGGTGGCCGAGATCGAGGCGGATCTGGCGGTGGCAAGGCTGCCGGCCCGCCCGCATGCCATAGCCGCCGCCGAAGCGCGCCGTGCCGCCGCAAGGGCGGAGCGCGACCGGGCCGTCTGGGCGCTGTCGAAGCGCAGCCTGGCGGCCCCCGCCACCGGGACCGTCTACGACATCATCCGCACGGCGGGCGAGATCGCGGGACCGGCGCAGCCGGTGCTGTCCTTCCTGCCGGATGGTGCGGTGAAGCTGCGGCTCTACATGCCCGCCCGGAATGCGGCGGCGATCGCGGTCGGCTCGGCCCTTGCCGTCCGCTGCGACGGCTGCCCGGACGGGCTGGCGGCGACGGTCACCTATGTCGCCGATGCCCCGGAATTCACGCCGCCGGTGATCTATTCGCTCGAGAACCGGCAAAAGCTCGTCTACCTGGTCGAGGCCCGCCCGACGGGCGCGAGCCCCAGCCTCAAGCCGGGGCAGATCGTCGATGTCCTGCTGCCCGGGGCGGCGGAATGACCGAAGAGCCCGCCATCGCCGTCACCGGCCTGGTGAAGATCTTTGGCAACCGCCGCGTCGTCGACGGCGTATCGCTGCGGGTCGAGCGCGGCGAGATCGCGGGCTTCCTGGGGCCGAACGGCTCGGGCAAGACGACGACCATCCGCATGATGTGCGGCCTTCTGACCCCGGACGCGGGCGAGGGTCGCGTGCTGGGCTTCGACATCCGGCGCCAGGGACGGCGGATCAAGCGCAAGGTCGGCTACATGACGCAGCGCTTTTCCTTCTACGAGGATCTGACCATCGAGGAGAACCTGTCCTTCGTCGCCGGTCTTTACGGCCTGACCCCGGCGCGGCGGATCGTGCGCGACACGCTCGAGGATCTGGGGCTGGCCGGCCGCCGCCACCAGCTGGCCGGATCGCTTTCGGGCGGCTGGAAGCAGCGGCTGGCGCTGGCGGCCTGCATCATGCACCGGCCGCGGCTTCTGATGCTGGACGAGCCCACCGCCGGCGTCGATCCCCTGGCCCGGCGGATGTTCTGGGACGAAATCCACGCCCGCTCGGCCGAGGGGCTGACGGTGCTGGTCTCGACCCATTACATGGACGAGGCCGAGCGCTGCCACCGCATCAACTATATCGCCAATGGCCGGCTGATCGCGGCGGGCAGGGTGGCCGATGTCGTGGCGGGGGCGGGCCTGACCACCGTGGTCCTGGAAGGTCCGAACACCGCCGAGGCCGCGCGCCGCCTGAAGGGCAGGCCGGGGGTCGAGCAGGTCGCCTCCTTCGGCACCACGCTGCATGTCGTCGGCCGGGACGCGGCCGCGCTGCGGCAATCGGCCGAGGCGGTGGCGCGCGAGACCGGCACCACGATGCACCCCGCCGAAACCATGCTGGAGGACGTGTTCATCCAGCTCATGGCGGCTTCCGAGGACAGCCTGCGATGAGCCGCTTGTTTTCGCTGACGCGGCTTTTCGCGCTGCTGAGGAAGGAGGTGATCCAGCTGCGGCGCGACCGGATCACCTTCGCGATGATGCTGGGCGTGCCGCTGATGCAGCTTCTGCTTTTCGGCTTTGCGATCAATTCGGACCCGAAGCAGCTTCCCGCGGCGCTGGTCGCGCCGGTGCAGGACCGCTTCAGCCGCGCCATCGTCACCGCGCTGGAACTGACCGACTATTACCGCTTCACCTCGCCCGGCGTCTCGGCGGCCGAGGCCGAGCGGCTGCTGGCCCGGGGCGCGGTGTCCTTCGTCGTGACCCTGCCGTCGGATTTCGGGCGGCGCGTGCTGCGCGGCGACCATCCCGTCATGTTGATCGAAGCCGATGCGACGGACCCCGCCGTCGCCTCGGGCGCCGTCTCGACGCTTGGCACCGTCGCGGCCGAGGCCCTGCAACGCGAGCTTGGCACCGAGGCGCAGGCGGGCGCTGCCCGCGACACGCAGCTGCAGGTCCTGGTGCATCGGCGCTACAACCCCGAAGGCATCACCGCCTATAACATCGTGCCGGGCCTGCTGGGCGTTATCCTGCAACTGACCATGGTGATGATGACGGCCATGGCCCTGACCCGCGAGATCGAGCGCGGCACGATGGAGAACCTGCTGTCGATGCCGGCGACGCCGCTCGAGATCATGCTGGGCAAGATGCTGCCCTATCTCGGCGTCAGCGCGGTGCAGGTGCTGGTGGTCCTGGTCGCGGCGCGGGCGCTGTTCCATGTGCCTTTCGTCGGCTCGCTGGCCTTGCTTCTGGGCGGCATCCTGATCTTCGTGATGGCACTTCTGGTCCTGGGCTATCTCATCTCGACCGTGGCGCGCACGCAGATGCAGGCGATGCAGCTGACCTTCTTCTTTTTCCTGCCCTCGATCATGCTGTCGGGCTTCATGTTCCCCTTTCGCGGCATGCCCGGCTGGGCGCGGGCCTTGGGCGAGATCTTTCCGCTCACGCATTTCCTGCGCTTCATCCGGGCGGTCATGCTGAAGGGCGCGGGCTACGAGGCCGTGGCGCAGCCCCTCGCCGCGCTTGCTCTCTTCGCGATCACGCTGATGCTCGTCGCGCTGCTGAGGTTCCGGCAGACGCTGGACTGAGCGAGGGGCGATGCATCGCCTCGGTCGGCAACCGCGCCGGAGTCTCTGCGTGCCTTCAGCCCGCCATGCCGGCATCGTGGATGATGCGGCCGCCGCAGATCGTCAGGGCGACGCCCAGATCGGGGATGGCGGCCGGGGCCGTGGCCTCGATATCGCCGCCCAGCATCACCAGGTCGGCGGCCAGCCCGGGGCGCAGCGTTCCCGTAACGTGGTCGCGGTGCGCGGCCCAGGCGCCGCCCGCCGTATAGGCGTGCAGCACCTGCATCAGGGACAGCCGCTCGTCGCGGGCGCCGTCATAGGGCCTGCGCGTCAGGGCCGCGGCGATGCCGCGCAGCACCGAGACGTCGGCCACCGGCCAGTCGCTGGAAAAGGCGATGGCGGCACCCGCCTCGGCCAGGCTGCGGCACAGATAGGCATCCGCCCAACGCGCAGCGCCGATCCGCGACAGCGTCGGCTCTTGCGGGAAATCCATCGCGCCGGGCGCATGCGGCGGCTGCAGGCTGGCGGTGATGCCAAGGGCCCCCAGCCGCGGGACGTCCGCCGGGTCGATCAGCTCGATATGCTCGATGCGGTGGCGGCTGTCGCGCGGGCCGTTGGCGGCGCGGGCCGCTTGATAGCCGTCGATCACCACCCGCACCGCGCCGTCGCCGATGGCATGAACGGCGATCTGCAAGCCGCGCCGGTCGATCTCGGTCGCGATCCGGTCGAAACGCTCGGGCGAGAACAGCGGCGCGGAGCGGTGGCCGGGCTGGTCGGGGTAGTCCTGCAGCAGATAGGCGGTGCGGCTGTCCATCACCCCGTCCATGAACATCTTGACGAAGCCCGAGCTGATCCAGTCACCGTCGAATTCCGCCGCCATGCGCGATGCGCGGTCCAGCGCATCCGGCCCCATATGCGGCTTGAAATGGAACGGCACCTTCACCCGCAGGGGCAGGCGGCCCTCGGCCCGCATCTCGGCCAGCAGCTCCAGCGTGTAGCGGTTGCCGTCCATGTTCACCAGGCTGGTCACGCCATGCGCGGCGCAATGCTGCATTCCCTTGAGCAGCAGCGCCTTGTCGGCGGCGCGCTCGGCCGCCGTGGGCGCGGGGTCGGGTTCCTCGCCCGTGGCGATGCCCAGGTTGATGCGCCCCTCGCCGGCATGGGCGATCAGCGGGCCGAAGGCCTCGAACTCGCGCAGCTCGCCGGTGGCAAGCCCGTCCTCGCCCAGGACGACCTCATGGCCATGCGGCATCCGGGCGCCATGCAGCAGCCCGGCGGCCTTCAGCGCGGCGGTGTTGGCCCAGACCGTGTGCAGGTCGGGCGACATCATCGCGATGGGCCGGTCGGCGATCATCGCGTCGAGATCGTGGCGCGTGGCGGGCTGGCCCAGGATGCCGTAATGCGCCTCTTGCGCCATCAGCAGGGCCGCGTCGGGATTCGCGGCGGCGAAGTCGCGGAAGGCGGCGCCGACCGCCTCGGCCCCGTGCAGATGGCCGATGTGCAGATGCGTCAGGTCGGCACCGCCAAGCCCGACATGCACATGCCCCTCGAAGAAACCGGGCAGCAGCGTCCGCCCGCCAGCGTCGATGATCCGCGTCCCCGGCCCGGCCAGGGCCGCGATCTCGGCCGCGCTGCCCACCGCGAGGATGCGCCCGCCGGCCAGGGTCACGGCCTCGGCGCGGGGGCGGTCCGGGTCCATGGTCAGGACGCGGGCTTGGGTCAGGATCAGGTCGGGGGTGATCATCTGGGGCTATCCCGAAAGGCCCGTCGCGGCGGCGCAGCCTATTTCAGCTTGATCGCGAAATGCTTGCGCACCGGCTCCTCGACGACCCAGGTGCCCTTGAAGGTCGGCTCGACCACGAAGGCGTCGCCGGGCGTCAGCGTGACGGGCTCGCCGCCTTCGGGGGTGATGGTGATGCGGCCCTCGATCAGGTGGACGAATTCGTAGGACTGGTAGCTCGCGTGCCAGGTGCCGGTCGTCGATTCCCAGGTGCCCGAGATCACGCTGCCATCGGCCGCCGTGTGCTGCACCCAATAGCGCATGCTCGGGTTGCCTTCGACCTTGGTCCAGCCCTCCAGGTCGGTGGTGATGGGCTCGGGGCCGGGTTCGGGGAAGCGGAAAACCGTGTCGCTCATGTCTCTCCTCCTGAGGCGCGCCTTGGGTCAAAGCCTTTGGTAGGCGGCCCCCGCGCGGCGCGCAAGCGGGACGATCGGATGGGGCCGAAGGGGCTTGGCGAACGGCCGCCGAACCGGCAAAGAAGGGCGGGCGCCCAGGGCGCGGGCAAGGGACAGGACAGGGGCATGGAGATCCGCAAGGCAAGGGCATCGGATGCCGCCGATCTGGTGCGCTTCATCAACATGGCGGCGGACGACCTGCCGCTGCATTTCTGGCGCAAGACGGTCGGCCCCGAGGGCGACCCCTGGGCGCTGGGGCGAGAGCGCGCGGCGCGCGAGACGGGGAACTTTTCCTATCGCAACGCCTGGCTGGCCGAGATCGACGGCGCCGTCGCCGCCTGCCTGCTGGGCTATGCCGCCGAGGCGGAGCCCGGGCCGATCGACCCGGACACGCCGCCGCTCTTCGTGCCGCTGCTGGAGCTCGAGGCCTTGGCGCCGGGGTCGTGGTATCTGAACGTCCTGGCCACCTACGAGGGTTTTCGCGGCAGGGGATTGGGCAGCGCCTTGCTGGCGCATGCCGAAGCCGTCGCCGCCGCGGCCGGTCACGCCAGCATCAGCCTGATCGCCGAGGACACACACCGGGATGCGCTGCGTCTCTATACGGCGAAGGGCTACCGCGAGATCGCCCGCCGTCCGGTCGTCAAGGACGACTGGGAGGTGGATGCAAGCGAATGGATCCTGTTCACGAAGCCCGTCGGCGGCTGATCCGGCAGCGGAGCCGCATCGCTGCGCCAGGTGCGGGTTTCGCGCGCAGGCGCGGGCGGGGCGATGGCGGACCTGACGACCGCGGGCGTCGCTACCATGTCCCCTTCGGCGGCACCAAGGGCAGTTCCTGCCGACCGCGCGGACGGGGCCGCCATGCGGTCAAGACCTGCTGCTGACGGGATGCGCCCGGTTCAGGGCGCAAGAGCTATGGCGATGCCGCGATGGGCATCCAGCTGGCGCCAATCCGTCAGCAGCCGACTGCGACATATCCATGCGCCCGGTTGGGGTCTCGCTCCTTCCGATCCGCGCCTTGGCCGACAGCCGCCGGCCTTGGCAGGCGAAGGCCGCGTCGGGACGACGGGCCGCCCGGCCCTTCAGATGCGGACCGCCGCCAGCCGGTCCTGCACCAGCCCGCTGATCCGCGCCAGGTCCATCGCCAGCGCCCGGCCCTCGGCATGGTCGCGCGCCAGCGCCGTTGCCGCGTCCTCGAGCATGCGGTCATGGGCCGAGCGCGCCACGCCGGCCAGGAAGCGGGCGATATACTCGATCGCCTCGGTATCGTCGGCCTGCGACAGGGCGTCCGCGGCATGACTGAGATCGGCGCGCAACGCCACCGGATCGGCGGCGATCACATCGTCGGGCAAAAGCCGCAGCCCCTGCGGCCGCGCCTCGAGCGGCAGGGCCGACAGGATCGCCTGCTGGAACACCGCCAGGCTTTCGATCGGCTTGACCAGGAAGCCGTCGGCCCCGGCCTGCATCGCGGCCTCGCGATTGTCGGGATCGCCCGAGATGCCCAGGATCACCGGGACGCGCGGCAGCGCACCGGCGATGGCGCGGATCATGTCGGCGCCGTTGCCGTCGGGCAGGCCCATGTCGACGATGACCGCGCCGGGCCGGTAGGTCTGGAGATGCCGCAGGGCCGCGCGGATGCTGTCGGCCCGACGGATGCGTGCGCCGGAGCGCAGGCACAGCAGGCGCACCGCCTCGGAGGCGATACGCGAATCCTCGACCACCAGCACCGTCAGGCCGGTCAGCGGGCGGTTGGGCAGGGTGACCCGCCAGGTGGGGAATTCTTCCTCACCGATTCTGTCCTGTTCCGTCATCGCTAAAATCCTTACCGAGAATCATCTTCCAGCTTCAGGATTGCGCGATTCTCCTAAGAAGGCGTTAACGCCCGCGTGTTTTCCTTTCCCCTGTCGCCGGTCCGGCCTAGAAGGGCGGGAAACGACGGAGGACCAGATGATCGGACGCCTGAACCATGTCGCCATTGCCGTGCCGGACCTTGCCGCCGCGGCCGCGCAATACGAAAACAGCCTGGGCGCCAGGGTCGGCGCGCCGCAGGACGAGCCCGACCATGGCGTGACCGTGGTCTTCATCGAACTGCCGAACACCAAGATCGAGCTGCTCTATCCCTTGGGTCAAGACAGCCCGATCAAGGGCTTCCTGGACAAGAACCCCTCGGGCGGCATCCATCACATGTGCTTCGAGGTCGAGGACATCCTGGCCGCGCGCGACAAGCTGAAAGCCGAAGGCGCCCGCGTGCTGGGCAATGGCGAACCCAAGATCGGCGCCCATGGCAAGCCGGTGCTGTTCCTGCATCCCAAGGATTTCAACGGCTGCCTGATCGAACTGGAGCAGATCTGATGAGCCTGACCGGCGGCATCGTCCTTTATTCGGTGCTGTGGTTCCTGGTGCTGTTCGTGCTGCTGCCGATCGGCCAGAAAAGCCAGGCCGACGTGGGGCAGGTGACGCCCGGCACGCCGGCCGGCGCGCCGCATGAGCCCAGGCTGAAGAAAAAGCTGATCTGGGCCACGCTGATCGCGGCGCTGATCTGGGGCGTGATCGCCTATGTCATCATCGGCGGCATCATCACCCGCGCCGATCTCGAGGCCTGGACGCGCTGATGTGGTAAAGGTGGGTGAAGCCCGCCGCCGCCAGCACCGGCACCACCACGTTCAGCACCGGCACGGTCAGCAGAAGCGCGATCAGCACCCCCAGCGCCGTGGCCTGCACCGACAGGCTGCGGCGCAGCTCTGTTGCTTGCGGCTCGTGCAGGTGGCGCCGGGCGGCCATCTGGAAGAACTCGCGCCCCAGAAGCCAGCCGTTGCCGCCATAGAACAGCAGCGAGGCGAGCGGCCCCAGGAAGGGCGTCAGCAGCAGCGTGACCAGCGTGACCAGGATCACCGCCCCCATTACCGCCAGCGATTCCCAGAGCCCGTCCCAGAAGTCCACCGGCAGGCCCTTGCTGGCGGGATAATGGATCTCTTCGACCGCCTCCGAGACCCGCTCGGCGAAAAGCCCCGAGAAGCCGGCCGCGACCGGCGCCATCAGGAAGATGCTCAGCAGCGGGAACAGCAGCAGCGAGCTCCAGGACAGCGCGGGCGCCAGCGGCACGGCGCCGATCCAGGGCAGGGTCAGGCTTTCGGGCGCGAAATGGCCGGCGGCCCAGAAGATCAGCGCCTGCAGCGCCACGAACAAGAGCAGCGTCAGCCCGACGCCAAGCGCCACCACGCCGAAAATGCGCGGGCGCGCGAGATCGCCCCAGGCCAGGAACAGCGCCTTGAGCACCATCACAGGAACGTCGTCTTGGCCGCCACGTCGGGGCGCGGCCGGTCGGGGGGCGTGGCGCCGCGCTGGCCGATGTGGATCAGGCCGACGATGCGCTCATGTGCGCCCAGCCCCAGATGCGCGCGGGCAAAGTCGGGCTCGGCCGCCGGGCCGGTCAGCCAGGCCGCGCCATAGCCCGCGGCCAGCGCCGCGTTCAGCAGCTCCAGGGAGACCGCCCCGGCCGAAAGGAACTGCTCCCACTCCGGCACCTTGGGGCTGTCGACCGGCGCCGAGACCACCGCGACGATCACCGGCGACGCAAAGGCCGAGCGCGCCTTTTCCGCCGCCGCCGCGTCACCCCCCTGGGCCGTGACCTGCTGGGCCAGCAGCGGCGCCAGCCGGTCCAGCGTGGCGCGTTCCAGCACTACGAAGCGCCAGGGCTCCAGCTTGCCGTGGTCGGGGACGCGCGCGGCAAGCTCCAGCAGGGTCATCAGCTCCTGCCGCTCGGGCGCGGGGCCGGTCAGCAGCTTCGGCGGGTGCGAGCGGCGCTGGCGCAGAAAGGCCAGGGTGGCGGGGTCGGTGTGCTGCATGGCGGGTCTCCGGTGCGCGCTTTTGCCCTTCAGATAGCCACGCAGGCCGACCGGCGCCAGTCGGGATTGCCTTTTTCGCCGCGCGGCGCTTGATAAGGCGCATGACCGATCTTCGCCATCTCGCCCGGCCCGGGACCGAAATCGCCGTGCGGGTCACGCCGCGCGCCTCGCGCAATGCGGTGCTGCTGGACGGCGAGACGATCCGCGTCCTGGTGACCGTCGTGCCCGAGGACGGCAAGGCCAATGCCGCCGTGGTCAAGCTGCTGGCCAAGGCACTGGGCGTCGCCAAGACGCGGCTGGCGCTGCTGCGCGGCGCCACCTCGCGCGACAAGCTCTTCCGGCTGGATTAGCGCCGTTCCAGCCGATAGTTGCCCTCGGGCAGGTTCAGCGCGGCGCGCAATTCCTCGAGCTGCTCGATGGTCAGCAGGATCTGCGAAAGCTCGCCGGTGTCGGGGTCGTATTGCTCGATCACCACGCGGTCGTCGAAGCTCTGGATCACCACATCCTCGTTCAGCGGCCGCGCGCCGGCCTCGCCCTCGGGCAATTCGTCGATCAGGGTAATGACGGTGGCGTCGAAATCGTGCTCGATGGTGAACATGCGGGCCTTTCCGGTTCAGCTTTCCTCAACAATTGCGTGATAACGCTGCGGGGGCAAGAGCGGGGCTTGGCGCGGTCGCGGGCGCGCGGCTAGAGTGGCGAAAAAGGACAAGCACGGCATGAGGCGGCAGATGGGCAGAACCTGGCAAGCGGCGGCGGCGATTCTGCTGGCCCTGGCGGGCTGCGTCGCGGCGCCCGTGCCGCAGCCGGGGGCGGGCGCGACACGGCCGCTGCCCGAACTGGCCGCGCCGGCGCCGGACACGCCGGCCGGGGCCCGCGCCTCGGCCCGGGCCTTCATCGCGGTCATCAACCGGATGGAGCCGGCGGTGGAACGCGAATGCGTGGCGCGCCGCAAGCAGCCGATCAGCTGTGATTTCCAATTCGTCGTCGACGACCGCCCGGGGCTGGAGCCGAACGCATTCCAGACCGTGGACGCGACCGGACGCCCGGTGATCGGCTTTACCCTGGCCCTGATCGGCGAGGCGCGCAATGCCGACGAACTGGCCTTCGTCGTCGGGCATGAGGCCAGCCACCACATCCTGGGCCACATCAACCGCAAGAGCAGCGCCGCCACCATGGGCGCGGTGATCCTGGGCGGGCTGGCCAGCGCCTATGGCGGCAATGCCGATGCGGTGAAGTCGGCGCAGGATTTCGGCGCCCAGTTCGGCGCCCGCTACTATTCCAAGGACTGGGAGCTCGAGGCCGACTACCTGGGCGCCATCATCACGCTGAATGCCGGCTTCGATCCGCAGCACGGGGCGCAGTTCTTCGCCCGCATTCCCGACCCGGGCGACAAGATCATGGGCACGCATCCCTCGAACGTCTCGCGCATGGCGCAGGTTGCGCGGGCGGTGGGCGACTATCGCGCTGGGCGGGTGCGATAATTCCGCCGCTTGTGACATTCCCGCATCACCGGACCGTGATTGCCGAAAACGACAGGTTAACGAAACCTGTAACATTCTTGCGGTTGTGCCGCTGCTCTCGGAGCCTGATCGGTAATTTTGCCTAGGGAACGTCGCGTTCCGAGCAAAAATTCGCTTTCATAGGCGAGAAACTGCCGATAGTTTCCGTTCTGGGTTGTGCGCCGTTCATGGTCACGAGCGGTTCGGGTTTTTAGGAGCTTTTATGATCGGGGTTATTCTGTGGAGCAGTCCCGCCAAGGAAAAAGCGGTGATCTGGTGCGAGGATCATGGCGCCTTGGCTTATCTTCAGGGACAAGAAAGCCTGGTTTTTCCAGGCGATTGGCCCGAAGCGGGCGATCTGGTCGAACTTGAGATCGAAACGATCAAGGATCTGCGTCACGCGCGCAGCGTGAGCCTCGTCTCGGGCAACAAGCGTTCGGAATTGCCAAGCCTGCTGCGGGGCATCGGCGAAAAGCCCGAAATGCCGCGCCCGGTGCTGCGGGTGATCTCGAACCCCGATTCGGGATTGCACGAGCGGCCGCTGAAAGTCGCGGCCGCCCGCTAAGGGGAATCAGGCGCCGCGCGCCAGCGCGGCGACCCCGGTGCGGGCCTGGTCGGACAGGCCCAGCGGCCGCATCAGCTCGGCGAAGGCGTCCAGTTTCTCGGACGTGCCGGTGATCTCGAAGACAAAGCTTTCCAGTGTCGAATCGACCACGCTGGCGCGAAAGATTTCGGCGATCCGCAGCGCCTCGACGCGCTTCTCGCCCTTGCCCGCCACCTTGAACAGACCCAGTTCCCGCTCGACGCTGCGGCCCTCGACGGTCAGGTCGTGCACGTCATGCACCGGCACGATGCGGCCAAGCTGCGCCTTGATCTGCTCGATCACCGCCGGCGTGCCGCGCGTCACGATGGTGATGCGCGAGCGGTGGCCCAGGTGATCGACCTCGGCCACGGTCAGGCTGTCGATGTTGTAGCCCCGGCCCGAGAACAGGCCGATGACCCGCGCCAGCACGCCCGGCTCGTTTTCCACCAGAACCGCCAGCGTGTGCGATTCGATGATCTCGGCATTCGGGTCGCGCAGGTCATAGGCCGAATGGCTGGATGCGCCCTTCTGGATATTCAGTGCCGCCATGTTCTTCTCGCTTTCCTAAAACTCAGACCAGCGCCGCGCCGGCGCCGGTGATGGCGCCCTCGGTCGCGGCCTCGCCCAGGAGCATCTCGTTATGCGGCTTGCCCGAGGGGATCATCGGGAAGCAGTTCTCGTGCTTCTCGACCAGCACGTCCAGGATGAAGGGCCCGTCATAGTCGATCATCTCCTGGATGGCGGCGTCCAGATCGGCCGGATCCGAGACGGTGCGACCCTTGCAGCCGAAGGCCTCGGCCAGCTTCACGAAATCGGGCAGGCTTTCCGACCAGCTCTGGCTATAGCGCTCGCCATGCAACAGCTGCTGCCACTGCCGGACCATGCCAAGCCGTTCATTGTTCAGGATGAATTGCTTGACCGGGGCGCGGAACTGCACCGCCGTGCCCATTTCCTGCATGTTCATCAGCCAGGACGCCTCGCCGGCGACGTTGATCACCAGCGCCTCGGGATGTGCGACCTGCGCCCCGATCGAGGCCGGCAGGCCATAGCCCATCGTCCCCAAGCCCCCGGAGGTCATCCAGTGGTTCGGGTCGTCGAAATGCAGGAACTGCGCCGCCCACATCTGATGCTGGCCGACCTCGGTGGTGATATAGGGCTTCCTGGCCGCGGTCAGCGCCTGCAGCCGCTGCAGGGCGTATTGCGGCTTGATCACCTTGTCCGAGCCGCGATAGCCAAGGCAGTTCTTCGCCTTCCACTGCTCGATCTGCACCCACCATTTCCGCACGCCCTCGGCATTGGTCTTGCGGCCGCGCGCCTTCCAGATCTTCAGCATGTCCTCGAGCACATGGCCGACGTCGCCGACGATGGGCAGGTCGACCCGGATCACCTTGTTGATCGAGCTCGGGTCGATGTCGATCTGCGCCTTGACCGAGCCGGGGCTGAAATCCGCCACCCGGCCGGTGATGCGGTCGTCGAAGCGGGCGCCGACCGCGATCATCAGATCGCAGTCGTGCATGGCCATGTTGGCCTCGTAAAGCCCGTGCATGCCCAGCATGCCGATCCATTTCCCGCCCGAGGCCGGATAGGCGCCAAGCCCCATCAGCGTCGAGGTCACCGGGAAGCCGGTCGCCTCGGCCAGTTCGCGCAAGAGCTGGCTGGCGCCGGTGCCCGAGTTGATGACGCCGCCGCCGGTGTAAAGGATCGGCCGCTCGGCCGTCTCCATCAGCTCGACCAGCCGGGTGATGGTGGCCAGGTCGCCCTTCTTCGCCGGCTGGTAGCTGGGCGTCTCGATCTGTTTCGGGCCGACATAGTCGCCGGTGGCGAATTGCACGTCCTTCGGGATGTCGATCAGCACCGGCCCCGGCCGGCCCGAGGTGGCGATGTGGAACGCCTTGTGGATGGTCGCCGCCAGCTGATCCGTCTCTTTCACCAGCCAGTTGTGCTTGGTGCAGGGGCGGGTGATGCCGATGGTATCGGCCTCCTGGAAACCGTCGGTGCCGATCAGGAAGGTCGGGACCTGGCCGGTCAGCACGACCAGCGGGATCGAATCCATCAGCGCATCGGTCAGTCCGGTGACGGCATTGGTCGCGCCCGGCCCCGAGGTGACCAGAACCACCCCCGGCTTGCCGGTGGAACGCGCATAGCCCTCGGCCATGTGGACGGCGCCCTGTTCGTGGCGGACCAGGATGTGCTTGATGTCGTTTTGCTGGAAGATCTCGTCATAGATGGGTAGTACCGCCCCGCCCGGATAGCCGAATACGGTGTCGACGCCCTGATCGCGCAGAGCCTCGATAACCATCCTTGCACCGGTCATTTGTCGGGACATGCCCATTCTCCATCTGTAAGACACGGCGCGGCCGGCCCGAAGGGGTCTTGCCGCGTCGCGGAAAACTATGGGGGCCGCGCGGCAGGGTCAATGCCGATTGTCCAAGAAAATGACCCCAGCCCGCAGAATATTGAAATATAATTACCGAAACTGCCGCTTCCGGGTAATCATCCGCCGGTCTGGGGCAGGGTGATGCGCGCCACCTGCTCGACGATGGGGTCGATCGACAGCGGGTGGATGTCCGAACTGTGCTGTGCCGGGTCGCCGATCGGCTGCCAGACGCCGCCCTTGTAGATCTCCAGCGCCGAAAACCGGGCCTTGTAGTCCATCTTGCGGCTGCCCGGCACCCAATAGCCCAGATAGACGAAGGGCAGCCCGGCGCTGCGCGCCAGCTCGATATGGTCCAGGATGATGTGGGTGCCCAGGCTCTGCTCCTCCAAAGCCGGGTCGTAGAAGCTGTAGACCAGGCTCAGCCCGTCATCCAGCACATCGGTCAGGCAGACCGCGACCAGCCGGTCCGACCCCGGCGCCGGCGGCATCTGCCCGCCTTCATGCGCGCGATATTCGATGACGCGGGTGCGGACCGGGGTTTCCTCGATCATCGCGGCGAATTCGAAAATGTCCATGTCGGCCATGCCGCCGTCGGCGTGGCGCTGGTCCAGATAGGCGCGGAACAGCTCGTATTGCTCTTCGGTCGCCCAGGCGCTGGTGGCCAGCCGGCGCAGATGCGCGTTGCGGCGCGCCACCCGGCGCTGCGTGCGCGAGGGCTGGAACTCGGACACCCGGATGCGGGCCGACATGCAGGCGACGCAGCTTTCGCAGCTGGGCCGGTAGAGCACGTTCTGCGAGCGGCGAAAGCCCTGGCGCGACAGCGCATTGTTCAGCTCATTGGCCGAATCGCCCGCCAGCGCGGTGAACAGCTTGCGCTCGGCCCGGCCATGCAGATAGGGGCAGGGCTGCGGTGCCGTCACGTAGAACTGCGGCGCATGGGGCAGGCTGTGCCGCATCAGCCCCGTCCCCGGCGGTCGGGGCGGCCGGAATCCCGCTTTCGGTTCGCTGTGGTTTCGGCGCGCATGGGCGGCGGATCGTCTATCGATGGTTGCACTGAGCCCAGAGCCTAGCAACAGATCCCCCGCGCGCCAAGCGTGGAAAACCATAAGATTTGTCGCGCCGCTTGCGGTTTTCCCGCATTGACCCGGCGGGGCCTGCGGCTAGGCTGCGGCCATGGATTTCGCCGCCCGCATCACCCGCCTGCCGCTTCCCGTCGATCCCGCCCGCGGCCAGTCCGCCTGGCAGGCGACGGGCATCCTTGATCCGCGCCTGGGCGCGTTGATCCGCGGCGCCGCCGGCTCCAGCCCCTATCTCGCCGGGCTGATCGGCCGCGAGGCCGACTGGCTGGCCGAGGCGCTGGCGCATGAGGATGTCGTCGCGCGCGAAACGGCGGGGTTCGAGAGCCTGCCGGCCGACGCGCTCGGCGCGGCGCTGCGCCGCGCCAAGCGCCGGGTCGCGCTGTGGACGGCGCTGGCCGACCTGGGCGGGGTCTGGCGGCTGGAACAGGTCACCGGCGCTCTGACCGAACTGGCCGATCGGGCCGCGGACCTGGCCTTGCGCGTGCATGTCGCGGCCGAACGCGCCCGCGGCAAGCTGCCCCCGACCCAGGCCGATGCCGGCGGCATCGTCGCGCTCGCCATGGGCAAGATGGGCGCGGGAGAGCTGAACTATTCCTCGGACATCGACCTGATCGTGCTTTACGACGACAGCGCCTATGCCCGCGACGACCAGCACGAGGCCCGCGCGGCGCTGATCCGTGCCACCCGCAAGGCGGCGGCGACGATTTCGGACAATACCGACCAGGGCTATGTCTTCCGCACCGACCTGCGGCTGCGGCCCGATGCCTCGGTGACGCCGGTCTGCATCTCGATCTCGGCGGCGCTGGCCTATTACGAGGCCGAGGGCCGCACCTGGGAACGCAGCGCCTATATCAAGGCGCGGCCCTGCGCGGGCGATCTGGCCGCCGGCACCCGCTTCCTGCGCGAGCTCGACCCCTTCGTCTGGCGCCGACATCTGGATTTCGCCACCATCCAGGACGCGCATGACATGCGGCTGCGCATCCGCGAGCACAAGGGCCTGTCCGGCCGCATCGAGGCCGCCGGCCACAACATGAAGCTGGGCCAGGGCGGCATCCGCGAGATCGAGTTCTTTACCCAGACCCGGCAGCTGATCGCCGGCGGCCGCGACCCCGCGCTGCGCGTGCGCGGCACGGTCGAGGGGCTGGCGCGGCTTGCGGACAAGGGCTGGGTTCCCGCCGATGTCGCCGCCGAGCTGACCGAGCACTACCGCGAGCATCGCGAGATCGAGCACCGCATCCAGATGGTCAACGACGCCCAGACCCATTCGCTGCCGAATTCGGCCGAGGGGCTCGACACCATCGCCCGCATGATGGGCGAGGCCGATACCGCCGCCTGGGCCCGGCACCTGGTCGGCCGGCTGCAGCGCGTCGAGGCGTTGACCGGCGAATTCTTCGCCCCCGGGGAAAGCCGCGCGCGTCCCGACCTTTCCCCCGAGGCCGAAGCCATGGTCGGGCGCTGGCGCAGCTACCCGGCCCTGCGTTCGGCGCGCGGCCGCGAGGTCTTTGCCCGCATCGAGCCCGAGCTGCTGAACCGGCTGGTCGCCGCCACCCATTCGGACGAGGCCCTGGCGCGCTTCGACGCCTTCCTGGCCGGGCTGCCCGCCGGCGTGCAGCTGTTTTCGCTGTTCGAGGCCAATCCGCAGCTGATCGACCTGATCGTCGACATCTGCGGCACCGCGCCGGCGCTGGCCGCCTATCTGGCGCGCCACCCCGAGGTACTGGACGCGGTGCTGGGCGGCAGTTTCTTCTCGGAATGGCCGGGAGCGGTCGAGCTGCGCCGCCAGCTCGACGCGATGCTGCTGGGCGTGCTTGCGGCGCCGGACGGCGGCTATGAGCGGGCGCTGGATGCGGCTCGGCGTTGGGCGCATGAATGGCAGTTCCGCACCGGCGTGCATCACCTGCGCGCACTGATCGGCGCCGAGGAGGCCGGCGGCCAATATGCCGATATCGCCGATGCCGCGGTCGCGGCGCTGTTCCCGGTGGTTGCCGCCGAATTCGCCCGCCGGCACGGCCCGCCGCCGGGGCGCGGCGCGGTGGTGCTGGGCATGGGCTCGCTGGGCGCGCGGCAGCTGAACGCCAGTTCGGACCTGGACCTGATCGTGATCTACGACGCGGTCGGGCAGGACAGTTCCGACGGGCCGAAGCCCCTGGCGACGCGGGCCTATTACGCGCGGCTGACCCAGGCGATGATCACCGCGATCTCGGCGCCGACCTCGTCCGGCCGGCTCTACGAGGTGGACATGCGCCTGCGCCCTTCGGGCCGGCAGGGTCCGGTCGCGACCTCGGTGCAGAGCTTTCGCGATTACCAGATGACCGAGGCCTGGACCTGGGAGCACCTGGCGCTTACCCGGGCCCGGGTGATCGGCACCTGCGGCGCCGACGCCGAGGCGCTGGGTGCCGAGGTCGAGGCGCTGCGGGTCGAGGTTCTGGCGGCGCGCGGCACCGACGCCCGCGTCCTGCCGGACCTGGCCGAGATGCGGGCGCGGATCTTTGCCGCCAAGGCCCCCGACGGTGCCTGGGAGGCCAAGATCGGCCGCGGCGGGCTTCAGGACATCGAATTGCTGGCGCAGAGCTTTGCCCTGCGCGCCGCCGCGCCGGCCCGCGCGGCGCTGGCGCAGTTGCGGGCCGGTCCACGCGCCGGTCTGATCGCGGCCGATCTGGCCGGACAGCTGAGCGCGGCCCGGCGTTTCCTGTGGAATCTGCAATGCGCCGGCCGGCTGCTGACCGAGAAGGCCCTGGACATGGAGAGCATCGGCAAGGGCGGGCAGGCCTTCCTGCTGCGGGAAACCGGCTGCGAGTCGCTGGAGCAACTGGCCGCCCGGCTGACCGAAACCGTCGAGACCGCCGGCAGCATCATCGACAAGGCGCTGAACCAGGACGCGACTGCCGCTGTTTGATGCCTGTCCGCGCTGGGTGCTGGCAGCAGAAGCGTCCGCAGGCGGAGCGTGGCGCAAGAAGCCGGAACCAGCGGGCGGGAAAACCGGAGGCTGCCTTCCCCGAGACTGGTTTTCCGGGGTTGAAGCCGGGATGGGGACAGGCCGAGCTTGCGGCCGACGCCGAATCACCCGCACTGGATCATGCCTGATCGCGATCCTGGCGGAACCTGGGTCATCTAATTGGTGCTGCCGCTTCTGCGACCGCCAAGAGACCCTTTCAGGATCTTCCGATCTCACCCAGCACGGAAAGGCCGGTGAATTCTTGCGCGGGCGCGGCATGGGCCGTCGCGGGCCGGGGCGATTGCGTCCCGGACAGGGCGACCGGGCGCAGCGGCACCGTGCCCAGCGTGGCGGCTGGCTTGGCAGCAGGGCTGTCCTCGGGGCCGGCCTCGAAGATGCCGTGCTGGGTCTTGTCCCAGTAGAACGGCTTCGCCACCACTTCATAGATCGCCTTCCAGGCGGCCAGGCAGCCCAGCGGGAAATACAGATGCAGCGTCGGCACCCAGGGCATCAGGTGACGGTGCTGGCGGCCGCGCACCGCCCAGAGCCCGATGGCGATGTTCAGCAGTTCGGAGCAGACGAAGAGCGTGAACAGGATGGCGATGGCATTGCCGCCCAGCATACCGGACAGCACGCCGCGCATCGGATGCGGCAGGCCGAGGCTGAGCAGCCAGAAGCTCCACAGCACCGGCGCCAGCAGATATTGCGACAGCGAGGCGAAGAGCTGCACCTGCAGCCCCAGGAAGCGCCGCGTGCCGAGGTCGCGCCACAGCCCCAGCGGATCGCGCATATGCACGCCCCAGGTCATGGCGAAGCCCTTGAGCCAGCGCGAGCGCTGCTTGACCCAAGGCAGCAGGCGGCAGTTCGCCTCTTCATGCGTGACGGTGTCCAGCATCTCGGTGCGATAGCCGCGCCGGGTCAGGCGCACGCCCAGGTCGGCGTCCTCGGTCACGTTCCAGGCGTCCCAGGCGCCGACCTCTTCCAGCTTGTCGCGGCGGAAGAACAGCGTCGTGCCGCCCAAGGGCACCACCAGATCCAGTGCCGCCGCGCCCGCCAAGGTGCCGCGGAACCACGAGGCGTATTCGATGGTGAAGGCGCGCGCGAGCCAGTTGGTGCGCGGGTTGTAATAATCCAGCACGCCTTGCAGGCAGACCACCTCGGGGGCGGCGAAATGGAAGCCGCGCGCGACCTTGTGCAACTGGTCGGGCTCGGGGCGATCCTCGGCGTCCCAGACCCCGATGATCGAGCCGCGGCAGAAGTTCAGCGCATAGTTCAGCGCCCGGGGCTTGGTGCGGATCGGCCCGTCCGGCACCTTGACCACGCGCAGCCAGCGCGGGAGCCGCGCGGTCGCCAGCGCCTCGCAGGTCACGCGGTCGGTTTCCTCGACCACCAGCAGGATGTCCATCAGCTCGCGTGGGTAGTCCAGACGCGAGAGCCGACCGATCAGCTTGTCGGCGATATTCGCCTCGGCAAACAGCGGCACCATGACCGAGATCACCGGCAGCGGGCCGGTCATCTGTGGCCGCGCCACCAGGCCCGCGGCCATGGCGCGCGCCGCGACTTTTTCCTTGTGGGTGCGGCGCAGGATCGCCTGAAAGGACAAGAGCTTCAGCCCCATCGAGGCGACCAGCGTCAGCACCGCCCAGGCCATCAGCACCGAGAAGACCGCGATCGGCGTCAGCAGCAACCCCAGCAGCACCAGCATCACCGCCGCTACCGCCAGCCGGGCGAAGCGACGCTCATTGCGGGTGCGGCAGCTTTCGGCGGCGGGCACCTGGGTCTCGGCCTGGCGAATCAGCGCCGTGCGGCGCAGGCCCAGGATGGCCTCGCGCGCGGCGGTTTCGGAGCAGAGCAGCATGCGCACGGTGCCGAAGGCCGCCGGCATGCGCTCGCGCAGGGCGTCGAATGCCTCGGGGCGGGCGGTGGCGACGAAGGTGACGCCGCCGACCCGGCGCCAGGGCACCAGCCCCTGCGCCAGGCAGAATTGCGCACCCATCGCGTCGATCAGCCGCGGATCGGGCGGCAGCACCGCCAGGTCCAGCACGCTGCTGCGCCATTGCCGCGACAGCGCCCGGGTCAGCGCCTCTTCCTGGACCCAGCCGTTCGCCAGCAGGATCTCGCCCAGCCGGGCCTGCTGGCGCCGGCGCATGACCACCGCTTTCAGCAGGTTGCGCGGGTCGACGGCGCCATCCTCGATCAGGATCTGGCCCAGCGGGCGCAGGTCGCGCGGCGCGACGACCGTTTCCGGTGCCGCCACCGGGACGGACGGCTCCGGCCGCGGCACGGGGCGAAGGGGGCGGAGAAGGGCGATGCCGGCCATGCGCGATTCCAGGGTCTGGACGTTTCCTGACCCTCTGTTGCATGCCGAGGGTTAAGAAGCGGTTAATCGCGCAGCCGGATCAGGCCGCAATCCGCAGTTCAGGCGCGGCGCGCGCGCATGGCCTCGGCGAAGCGGTCGAAGAGATAGGCGCTGTCCTGCGGGCCGGGGCTGGCCTCGGGGTGGTACTGCACGGAAAATACCGGCTTTTCCGCCATGCGCAGCCCGCAGTTCGAGCCGTCGAACAGGCTGACATGCGTTTCGATCACGCCCTCGGGCAGGGTCTGGGCATCAACGGCGAAGCCGTGGTTCATCGAGGTGATCTCGACCTTGCCGGTCTCCATGTCCTTGACGGGATGGTTGGCGCCGTGGTGGCCGTGGTTCATCTTGATGGTCTTGGCGCCCAGTGCCAGCGCCAGCATCTGATGGCCCAGGCAGATGCCGAAGATCGGCAGGTCGCGGTCCAGCAGGTCGCGGATCATCGGCACGGCATAGGCGCCGGTCGCGGCCGGATCGCCCGGGCCGTTTGACAGGAAAACGCCCTCGGGGTCATGCGCCAGCACCTCCTCGGCGGTGGCGGTGGCGGGCAGGACCGTCACCTCGGCGCCGCTTTGCGCCAGCGAGCGCAGGATGTTGCGCTTGGCGCCATAGTCCAGCGCCACCACACGGAACGGCTTCTGTTCGGGGATCGTGCCGAACTGGCCCGGCCATTCCCACAGCCCCTCGTCCCAGCGATAGCTCTGCCGGGTGGTGACCTCTTTCGCCAGGTCGAGCCCGACCAGCCCCTGCCAGCCGCGGGCGCGCGCCACCATGGCGGCGATGTCGAAATTCCCTTGCGGATCATGCGCCAGCACGACATGGGGCGAGCCCTGCTGCCGGATGGCGCGGGTCAGGCGGCGGGTGTCGATGCCGCCGATGCCGATGCGGCCGCGCCTTTCCATCCATGCGACCAGGTCGGCCGTGGCGCGCCAGTTCGAGGGCTCGGTCGGGTCCCATTTCACCACGATGCCCGAGGCGACGGGGTCGGCCGCCTCGTCATCCTGTGCCGTGACGCCGGTATTGCCGATATGGGGGAAGGTGAAGGTGACGATCTGGCTCGCGTAGGAGGGATCGGTCATGATCTCCTGATAGCCAGTCATGGCGGTGTTGAACACCAGCTCGGCCACCACTTCCCCGGTGGCGCCGAAGCCCTGGCCGTAGAAAACGGTGCCGTCGGCAAGCGCAAGACATGCGGTCGGTTTCTGGGGCATCGTCGACTCTCCGGCTAAATCGCCGGGAACCTAGGGAAAGGGGCTGCGGGCGTCAAGGCGGAACCGCGGCCAGGAGGGGCTTGCGGAACCGGGGCTGCGGGCCCAGGGTTGACGCCGGTGACCAAGCCGGGCATCCGCCCCGCGCAACCGAAAGCCAGCGAGGACATGATGGGACTGCGCGAACGCATTCTGGCCGATACCAAGGACGCGATGAAAGCCCGCGAGACGGCGCGGCTGTCGACGCTGCGGCTGATCGCGGCCGCGATCAAGGATCGCGAGATCGCCGCCCGCACCGAAGGCGGCGACGAAAGCGGGCTCAGCGAGGCCGACCTGACGGCGATCCTGTCGAAGATGGTCAAGCAGCGCCAGGAATCCGCCCGGGCCTATGAAGAAGGCGGCCGGCTGGAGCTGGCCGAGGCCGAGCAGGCCGAGATCCGCATCATCCAGTCCTATCTGCCGCGGCAGCTGGACGAGGCCGAGACCCGCGCCGCCATCGACAAGGCGATCGCCGAGCTGGGCGCCGAGTCGATCCGCGACATGGGCCGGGTGATGGCCGAACTGCGCGCCCGCCACGCCGGGCAGATGGATTTCGGCGCCGTGGGGCCGATGGTCAAGGAACGGCTGATGAAGTGAGCCCGCGAATCGGGCTGCGCTCATCACCCCTGCCAGACGCGCGCCGGACACCGGACCGGCGCTTTCCGCGCGATGCGTGATACAATTATTCTTTGATTGGGCAAAAGCTCGCCAAAACGGCGGGTTTCTGTTTACATCGCCGTCAGGGCGGCCTCAAACACCGCCGGGACGGCGCCGGTTGGGGCGCGGCATGGCATGCGAGGGAAAGGATGAAGGCGCTGGTTCTGGAGGAGAAGGGCAAGCTCACGCTGCGGGAATTCGAGATTCCCGGCACGCTGGGCCCCCGCGACGTCCGCATCAAGATCGACACGGTCGGCATCTGCGGCTCGGACGTGCATTACTATACCCATGGCAAGATCGGCCATTTCGTGGTCCGCGAGCCGATGGTGCTGGGCCACGAAGCCGCCGGCACGGTGATCGAGGCCGGGGCCGAGGTCACGCATCTGCACCCCGGCGACCGGGTCTGCATGGAGCCGGGCATCCCCGATCCGACCTCGCGCGCGGCAAAGCTCGGCATCTACAACGTCGATCCGGCCGTCACCTTCTGGGCGACGCCGCCGGTGCACGGCTGCCTGACGCCCGAGGTGATCCACCCGGCCGCCTTCACCTACAAGCTGCCCGACAACGTCAGCTTCGCCGAGGGCGCCATGGTCGAGCCCTTTGCCATCGGCATGCAGGCGGCCTTGCGGGCGCGCATCCAGCCCGGCGACATCGCGGTCGTGACCGGCGCCGGCCCCATCGGCATGATGGTGGCGCTGGCGGCGCTGGCCGGCGGCTGCGCTCGCGTCATCGTGGCCGACCTCGCCCAGCCCAAGCTCGACATCATCGGCGCCTATGACGGCATCGAGACCGTCAATATCCGCAACCGCCCGCTGGCCGAGGCGGTGGCTCAGGCGACCGACGGCTGGGGCGCCGACGTTGTCTTCGAATGCTCGGGCGCCGCGCCGGCGATCCTGTCCATGCACCAGCTTGCCCGGCCCGGCGGCGCCATCGTGCTGGTCGGCATGCCGGTCGATCCGGTGCCGGTCGACATCGTCGGGCTGCAAGCCAAGGAGCTGCGGGTCGAGACCGTGTTCCGCTATGCCAATGTCTACGACCGCGCCATCGCGCTGATCGCCTCGGGCAAGGTGGACCTGAAGCCGCTGATCTCGGCCTCGATCCCCTTCGAAGACAGCATCGCCGGCTTCGACCGCGCCGCCCTCGCGCGCGAGACCGACGTGAAGCTGCAAATCGTCCTGCCGGAGTAAGCGCCATGTATCTGGGGATCGACCTTGGCACCTCGGGCATCAAGGCCATGCTGGTGGACGAGGATTTCGCCACCATCGGCGTCGCCCATGCGGCCCTGACCGTCAGCCGCCCGCATCCCGGCTGGTCCGAGCAGGCCCCCGCCGACTGGATCGCCGGCTGCGAAGCCGCCATCGGCCAGCTCGCGCGCGAACATCCGGCCGCCATGGCGCGGCTGCAGGCCATCGGCCTGTCGGGGCACATGCACGGCGCGACGCTGCTCGACGCTTCGGACCAGGTGCTGCGGCCCTGCATCCTGTGGAACGACGGCCGCTCGGGCCCGCAATGCGCCGAGCTGACAGGCCGCGCCGATTTCCACGGCATCGCCGGCAACCTGGTCATGGCTGGCTTCACCGCGCCGAAACTGCTGTGGGTGGCGCAGAACGAGCCTGCGATCTTCGAGCGTGTCGCCAAGGTGCTGCTGCCCAAGGATTACCTGCGGCTGTGGCTGACCGGCGAGCATGTGGCCGAGATGTCGGACGCGGCCGGCACCCTGTGGCTGGACGTCGGCAAGCGCGACTGGTCGGACGCGCTTCTGGCCGCGACCGGGCTCAGCCGCGCCCAGATGCCGCGGCTGGTCGAGGGCAGCGACGTCTCCGGCCATCTGCGCGCCGATCTGGCCGCGCGCTGGGGCATTCCGCGCGTGCCGGTGGCGGGCGGCGGCGGCGACAATGCCGCGACCGCCTGCGGCATGGGGGTGATGACGCCGGGCACCGGCTTCCTGTCGCTGGGCACCTCGGGCGTGCTCTTCGCCGCGACCGAATCCTACGCGCCGAACACCGGCGATGCGGTGCATACCTTCTGCCATGCCGTGCCGGACACCTGGCACCAGATGGGCGTGATCCTGTCGGCGACCGACAGCATGACCTGGCTCTCCGAAATCACCGGCCGGCCGGTGCCGGAGCTTGCCGCGCTGGTGGGTCGGGTCGCCGCGCCCTCGCCGGCGCTGTTCCTGCCCTATCTGTCGGGCGAGCGCACGCCGCTCAATGACCCCGGCGCCACCGGCGCGCTGATCGGGCTCAGCCGCGCCAGCGGGCTGCCGGACCTGGCGCAGGCGGTGATGGAGGGCGTCGCCATGGCCTTCGCCGACTGCGTCCATGCGCTGCGCAAGGCCGGCACGCCGATCGAGGCCGCCTGGGCGGTCGGCGGCGGCGCCCGCTCGCAGGCCTGGCTGCGCATCATCGCCTCGGCCACCGGGCTGACGCTGCTGGAGCCCGAGGACGGCGATTTCGGCGCCGCCTTCGGTGCGGCGAAGCTTGCCGCGGCCTGCGCCACCGGCGATCTGTCCGAGCGCGTCTTCTCGCGCCCGGCGCTTCGCGCGGAAGTTGTGCCCGATGCAAATCTGGCCGAGGCCTATGCGAAAAAGTATGAGGCCCATCACGCGGCTTATCGTCCCCTGCGCGACCTGCCCGACTGTTCGGCCTGACCGCGGATTTCACGGCATTTCCCGGGTTTTCGCAGCATCTTCCCGCCTGTGTCGCTGCATCGCGGCATGGGCGTTTCGCCTTTGCGGCGCCGGCTTGCCGCCCGCGCAGGAAGAACGGTTCAATTCCGGCGCATTCCCTGTCAAAAAAGTATCGGCAATTTTTGCGCCATGATGTGGAGCTTTGCCCGGGCAAAGGCCTAAGCTCTGTGCAGGCTGGGAACGCGCCGGGGCAAGGAGGCGCGCCACCCGTGGGGAGAGGAAACCGATGCAACCCGATCTGGAACTGGTCCACATCCGCAAGGGCGAATCCTTCGCCGCGTGGATGCATGGCTATCCGTTCCGCACGGTGCGCTGGCACTACCACCCCGAATATGAAATCCACCTGGTCAACGCCACCTCGGGCACCTTCTACATCGGCGATCATGTCGGCGCCTTCGCGCCCGGCCAGCTGATCATGACCGGCCCGAACCTGCCGCAGAACTGGATCAGCGACATCCAGCCGGGCGAGATCGTGCCCTTGCGCTCGCTGGTGATCCAGTTCCCCGAGGCCTTCATCGAGGACGCCTGCGCCGCCATGCCCGAGATGGAGGCGCTGCGCCCGCTGCTGGATCGCTCGCGCCGCGGCATCCTGTTCGACGACGCCACCAGCGCCCGCATCCGCCCGCTGGTCGAGCGGCTGATCGAGGCGCAGGGCATCCGCCGGCTGGCGCTGTTCTGGGAAATCCTCGACATCCTGGCCGAGGCCCGCGACTACGAGGTGCTGGCCAGCCTCAGCTTCGAGCTCGACCTCAGCAAGATCAACGACAGCGGCATCAACCGCGCCCTGACCTATCTGCGCGAGCACCTGACCGAGCAGATCGAGGAGGCCGAGCTTGCCGCCATGGTCGGGCAAAGCCAGAGCGCGTTTTCCCGCGCCTTCAAACGCCATACCGGGACGACCCTGGTGCGCTATCGCAACCAGCTGCGCGTCGACCTGGCCTGCCAGATGCTGCTGGCCGAACCCGACAGCAAGGTCGCCGAGATCTGCTATGAGGTCGGCTTTTCCAACCTGTCGAACTTCAACCGGCATTTCCTGAAACTGAAAGGGATCTCTCCTTCGCAGTTCCGGGCCACCTTCGCGGCCCAGAAAGCGGCGGTCATCGCCGACTGACGAAACGACCACGACCGAAATCCACCAATTCGGACGGCGCATCGCCGGCCGGAGACGCGCGGGCCTTGCCTGCATCAACCCTATTTGGGAGGAACCTGATGACATCGAAACTTCTCACCGCCTCGGCCGCGCTTGCGCTGCTGGCCGCCCCGGCGCTCGCGCAGGACAAGCTCAAGATCGGCATGACCTTCCAGGAGCTGAACAACCCCTATTTCGTGTCCATGCAGGAAGCGCTGAACGAGGCCGCCGCCAGTCTGGGCGCCGAAGTCGTCGTCACCGACGCCGGCCATGACGTGGCCAAGCAGATCTCGGACGTCGAGGACATGCTGCAGCAGAACATCGATATCCTGCTGCTCAATCCGACCGACAGCGCCGGGATCGAGGCCGCCGTGCACGCCGCCAAGGCCGCCGGCGTCACCGTGGTTGCGGTCGATGCGAACGCGAACGGCCCCGTGGACACCTTCGTCGGCTCGAAGAACCGCGATGCCGGCTACATGTCCTGCAAATACCTGGGCGAGGCCATCGGCGGCAAGGGCGAGGTCGCGATCCTCGACGGCATCCCGGTCGTGCCGATCCTGCAGCGCGTCGAAGGCTGCAAGGCCGCGCTGGAAGAATTCCCCGAGATCCAGCTGGTCGACACCCAGAACGGCCGCCAGGACCGTTCCGTCGCCCTGGGCGTGGTCGAGAACATGATCCAGTCCAAGCCGAACCTCGCCGGCATCTTCTCGGTCAACGACGGCGGCGCCATGGGCGCGCTGGCGGCGATCCAGGGCTCGGGCAAGGACATCAAGCTGACCTCGGTCGACGGCGCGCCGGAAGCGGTCAAGGCCATCACCGAGGGCGGCCCTTTCATCGAGACCACCGCGCAATTCCCGCGTGACCAGGTCCGCGTCGGCCTGGCCATGGCGCTGGCGCAGAAATGGGGCGCCCGCGTGGTGCCGAAGGAAGTCCCGATCGACGTCATGGTCGTGGACAAGGAAAACGCGGCTGACTTCAGCTGGTAACGCTTCCTCCCCGCTCCCGCTCCGGCCTTGCGCCGGGGCGGGAAGGGCGAGAGGCACGAGGAGGGGACGATGCTGGAACTGAACGCAATCCGAAAGAGCTTCGGCAAGATCGAGGTGCTGCACGGCGTCGACCTCAACGTCCGCGCCGGCGAGGTGCACGCGCTCTTGGGCGAGAACGGCGCCGGGAAATCGACGCTGATGAAGATCCTCTGCGGCATCATCCCGCCCAGCGAGGGCACGATCCGCATCGAGGGCCGCGAACAGCGTTTCGCCAATTACGACGAGGCCATCGCCGCCGGCATCGGCATCGTCTTCCAGGAATTCAGCCTGATCCCGCATCTGGATGCGGTCGAGAACATGTTCCTGGCGCGCGAGATCCGCGGCCGGCTGGGCCTGCTGGACCGCAAGGCCATGCGCGCCCGCGCCACCGAGATCATGCGCCAGCTGGGCGTCGAGGTGGCGCTGGACGTGCCGATCAGCCGCCTGTCGGTGGCCGAGCAGCAATTCGTCGAGATCGCCAAGGCTCTGTCGCTGGACGCGCGCATCCTTGTCCTTGACGAACCCACCGCCACGCTGACCCCCTCCGAGGTCGAGCACCTGTTCAAGGTCATGCGCGAGCTGCGTCGGCAGGGCGTGGCGATCATCTTCATCTCGCATCACCTCGAGGAAATCTTCGAGATCTGCGACCGCATCACCGTGCTGCGCGACGGCGAATTCGTCGGCTCCTGCGCGGTTGCCGATGTCGACAACGACCGGCTGGTCGAGATGATGGTCGGCCGCCGCATCGAGCAGAGCTTCCCGCCGAAACCCGAACCCTCGACCGCGCCCCCGGTGATCGAGGCCGAGGAGGTGCAGCTGCGCAAATCCGGTCCGGTGTCGCGCTTTGCCCTGCGCAAGGGCGAGATCCTGGGCTTTGCCGGGCTGGTCGGCTCGGGCCGCACCGAAACCGTGCTGGCCATGCTGGGCGCCGGCCCGGCCACGCGCTGCAAGGTCAGGATCGACGGCATCGAAAAGCGCCTGTCCGGCCCGGACGAGGGCTTGGCCCATGGCATCGGTCTTCTGCCGGAAAGCCGCAAGGAACAGGGGCTTATCACCAGTTTCTCGATTCTGCAGAACATCTCGCTGAACAATTACGGCAAGTATCGCAAGGGCCCAGGCTTCATCGACCTGAAGAAGGAGCTGGCCTGTTCGGAAACCGCCATGGCGCAGGTCCGCGTCAAGGCGCAGGGGCCCTTGGCGCGCGTCGATACGCTGTCGGGCGGCAACCAGCAAAAGGTCGTCATCGCCCGCTGGCTGAACCACGACATGCAGGTGCTGATCTTCGACGAGCCGACGCGCGGCATCGACGTCGGCGCCAAGGCGGAAATCTATGCGCTCATGCGCGCATTCACCGCGCGCGGCGGGGCGATCGTCATGATCTCCTCGGAACTGCCCGAGGTGATCGGCATGTCCGACCGGGTCTGCGTGTTCCGCTCGGGCGGGATCGTCGCCACGCTCTCGGGCGAGGACATCAATTCGGAAACCATCATGACCCATGCCACGACCGGGAGGATCGACAATGTCGCATGACACCAATACCGGCGCGGCCGGGAAAACCGCGGGCTTCTCGCCGGCCCGGCTGCTGCATTCGCCGCTGGCGCTGCCGCTGATCGGGCTCATCGCCGTCTCGGTGCTGATGGGGCTGGCGAGCGACAATTTCTTCAGCCTCAGCAACATCATGAACGTGCTGCGCCAGGTCTCGGTCGTCGGCATCCTGGCCGTGGGCATGACCTTCGTCATCCTGACCGGCGGCATCGACCTGTCGGTTGGCGCGGTCATGGCGCTGGTCGGCACGCTCAGCGCCGGGCTGATGGTCAACACCGGCCTGCCGGCGGTGCCGGCGCTGCTGGCCGGGCTGCTGATCGGCCTGGGCATCGGGCTGGCCAACGGTTTCCTCGTCGCCTGGGGCAAGATGCCGGCGATCATCGTGACGCTGGCCACCATGGGCATGGCGCGCGGCCTGGGCCTGATCTATTCCGGCGGCTACCCGATCAGCGGCATTCCCAGCTGGATTTCCTGGTTCGGCGTCGGCCGCATCGGCTTCGTGCCGGTGCCGGTGATCGTCATGGTGGTGATCTATGCCTTCGCCTGGGTGCTCTTGCAGCGCACCGCCTTCGGCCGCCACGTCTATGCCATCGGCGGCAACGAACTCGCGGCGCGGCTGTCCGGCGTCAAGACCCAGCGGGTGAAGCTGGCGGTCTATGCCATCTCGGGCCTGACCTCGGCCCTGGCGGCGGTGATCCTGACCGGCCGGCTGATGAGCGGCCAGCCGAACGCCGGCGTGGGCTTCGAACTGGACGCCATCGCCGCCGTGGTCCTGGGCGGCACCGCCATCGCCGGCGGGCGCGGGCTGATCCTCGGCACGCTGATCGGCGCGGTGCTGCTGGGCATCCTGAACAACGGCCTGAATCTGATGGGCATCAACCCCTATCTGCAGGACGTCATCAAGGGCGGCATCATCCTGCTGGCCATCTACATCGGGCGCGAGTGGCGCTGAGCCCCGCCCAACCCCTTCCGAACACAGGAGAATAACATGTCTGAATCGCTGCAAGGCAAGGTCGCGGTCATCACCGGCGCGGCCTCGGGGATCGGGCTTGCCACGACCGAGGCGCTGCTGGCGCAAGGCGCGACCGTGGTCATGGTGGACCGCAATGCCGAGGCGCTGGCCGAGCTGACCGCGAAGCTGGGCGACAAGGCCGTCGCCCAGGTGACCGACCTGCTGGACGGGGACAGCTGCAATGCCATGGTCCCCGAGATCCTGGAAAAGGTCGACCACATCGACATCCTCTATTGCAATGCCGGCATCTATATCGGCGGCGACCTGACCGAGACGACGCCCGATGCCATCGACCGCATGCTGAACCTGAACGTCAACGCGGTGATGAAGAACGTCTGGGCCGTGGTGCCGCATATGTCGGCGCGGGGGACCGGCGACATCGTCGTCACCTGTTCCATCGCCGGCCATTTCCCGACCTATTGGGAGCCGGTCTATTCCGGCTCGAAATGGGCGATCACCAGCTTCGTGCAGGGCATGCGCCGGCAGATGATCCCGCATGGCGTGCGGGTGATGCAGGTCTCGCCCGGGCCGGTGGTCTCGGCGCTGCTGGCCGACTGGCCCGAGGAGAACCTGCGCAAGGCCAAGGAATCGGGCAGCCTGATCGACGCCTCGGAAGTCTCGGACGCGGTGGTTTACATGCTGACGCGCAAGCGCACCGTGACCATCCGCGACATGCTGGTCCTGCCGACCAATTTCGACCGCGTCTAAGCGGTCCGCCAAGCGCGAGGGTGCCATGGAGCAATATCTGATCGGCGTCGATGTGGGCACGGGCTCGGCCCGGGCCGGGGTGTTCGACCGGGCGGGCAACCTGCTCGCCTCGGCCAAGCGCGGCATCGACATGCACCGCGAGGGCGGCACCATCGCCGAGCAATCCAGCACCCAGGTCTGGGCCGCGGTCTGCGCCTCGGTGCGGGAATGCGTGACGCAGGCCGGGATCGACCCGGCCGGCGTCACGGGCATCGGCTTCGATGCCACCTGCTCGCTGGTCGTGCGGGGGGCGGGCGAGGCGACGCTGCCGGTCGGCGACCCGGCGCATCCGGACCGCGACATCATCGTCTGGATGGACCACCGCGCGCTGGAACAAGCCGAGCGCATCAATGCACAAGGCCACCTTGTCCTGCGCTATGTCGGCGGTCGCATCTCGCCCGAGATGGAGACGCCGAAGCTGCTATGGCTGGCCGAGAACCGGCCCGAGATCTATGCCCAGGCGGCGCATTTCTTCGACCTGACCGACTTCCTGACCTGGAAGGCGACCGGCGCGCTGGAGCGTTCGGCCTGCACGGTGACCTGCAAATGGACTTATCTC
Organism: Paracoccus sp. DMF; assembly: GCF_004407025.1. Lineage (NCBI taxonomy): Bacteria > Pseudomonadati > Pseudomonadota > Alphaproteobacteria > Rhodobacterales > Paracoccaceae > Paracoccus > Paracoccus sp. DMF. The sequence goes on along the minus strand of NZ_SOKV02000003.1, from coordinate 19,681 downwards.
GCGCATGAGCGGCGCTGGGACGAAAGCTATTTCCGCCAGATCGGCCTCGCCGACCTGGCCGACCAGGGCTTCGCCCGCATCGGTGCGCGCGTCGTCGATCCCGGCACCGCGCTGGGGCAGGGGCTGACGGCTGGTGCGGCCTCGGCCATGGGGCTGCGCCCCGGCATCGCGGTCGCGGCGGGGCTGATCGACGCCCATGCCGGTGGCATCGGCACGGTCGCGGCCGGCGGCGATGCCACGGCCTGCCTGGGCTATGTCTTCGGCACCTCCTCCTGCACCATGACCACCACGCGCGAGCCGGCCTTCGTGCCGGGCGTCTGGGGGCCCTATTTCTCGGCCATGGTGCCGGGGCATTGGCTGAACGAGGGCGGCCAGTCCGCCGCCGGCGCGGCCATCGACCAATTGATCCGCCTGCATCCGGCGACGGCCGAGGCCGCGGCGCGGGCCAAGGCGGCGCAGAAGCCGCTGCCGCAATGGCTGGCCGACCGCGCGCTGGAGCTGGCGGGCCAGCCCAGCCGCGCCGTGCGCCTGGCCGACGAGCTGCATGTGGTGCCCGAGTTCCTGGGCAACCGCGCGCCCTTTGCCGACCCCCATGCCCGGGCCATCGTCATGGGGCAGGGGATGGAGAGCGACGTGGACAGCCTCGTCGCGCTTTACGTCGCCGGGATCTGCGGCCTCGGCTACGGGCTGCGCCAGATCATCGAGACGCAAGCATCGCATGGCGCGCCGGTCCGCAGCATCAGCACCAGCGGCGGTGCGGGCGCGCATCCGCTGAACCACCAGCTGCTGGCCGACGCCACCGGCATGGCGGTCGAGGTGACCGCCTGCCCCGAGCCGGTGCTGCTGGGCTCGGCCATGCTGGGGGCGGTGGCGGGCGGGGTCTATCCCGACCTCGCGACGGCCATGCCGGCCATGTCGCGCGTCGCCCGCAGCTGCGCCCCCGATCCGGCGCTGCGTCCCTTGCAGGACGCGCGCTATGCCGCCTTCCGCAGCCTGCAGGACGCGGGCCGCCAGATCCGACACCAGATCGCGGACGCGCTGTCCGCCTGAATCCCCCATCTGAAACCCCATGCGAGGCATCATGAAATTCTCGGGCAAGACCGTCATCATCACCGGCGCCGGCAAGGGCATCGGCCGCGCCTGCGCCCGGCTGATGGCCGAACGCGGCGCGCAGGTCGTGGCGCTGTCGCGCACGCAATCCGACCTCGACAGCCTCGCGGCCGAGACCGGCGCGCGCGGCATCCGGGTCGACCTCGCCGATGCCGCCGCCACCCGCGCCGCCATGGCGCAGGCGGGGACGGCCGATTACCTGATCAACAGCGCCGGCATCAACGTGCTGGAAAGCGTGCTCGACATGACCGAGGCCGGCTATAAGGCGGTTCTGGGCATCAACCTGCGCGCCGCGCTGATCTGTTGCCAGGAATTCGCCCGCGCCCGCGTCGCGGCGGGCGGCGGCGGCGCCATCGTCAACATCACCTCGATCGCCGGCCATCGCGGCTTTCAGGACCACCTGTGCTATGCTGCCTCGAAAGCCGGGCTCGAGGGCGCGACCCGGGTGCTGGCCAAAGAACTGGGCCCGCACGGCATTCGCGTCAACGCCGTGGCCCCGACCATCACCCTGACCGAGCTGGCCGCCGAGGCCTGGTCGGACCCGCAGAAAAGCCAGCCGATGATGGTGCGCCACCCGCTGAACCGCTTTGCCGAGGCGGTCGATGTCGCGCAAAGCATCGCGCTGCTCTTGTCGGACGATAGCCGGATGATCTCGGGCGCGGTGTTGCCGGTGGATGGTGGGTTTCTGGCGGTCTAAGGCAGGGTCGAAACTGGTGGAGGTTCTGAATATAGCGGTGTGATATAATTAGTAGATTAATTCAGGATATCGCATCCGGCTGGGAAAAGGGGTCGCAGGGCGGGTTCGGTTACAGCCCAACGGGGTGATACCTCATAAGGCTGGCGGGCGATGACCGGCAGATCCGCGGCCGCACCGCGCCGCGTCCGGACGGGGCCGCCGGACGATCCCGGCGGCGCTGTTTACCAGCGGCGCATCACCCTCGATGCCAGGCGGCGCGGCTCGCCCCGGAAGGGGCAGGAGGCATTTCTCGTCAGCAAGGATGTTCAGAATACCGCCCGCAATGGTGGCGAAGCCGGTGAACCTGCGATCTCCGGCTTTACCCTCGCCGGCAGGTCTTCTCGACTGCCGGTGCCGCCCGATCCGCAGGGCCTTCGGGCAAGGCGGCCGCCGCCTAGATGCACCCGGTCCATCCCGACCGAGGAGGGCAGATAGTCGTCCCATCGGGGCGACAGAAGCTCCGACAGCACCAGCCCGCGCATCAGCGCCAGAAAGCCCAGCCGGAAGCCGATCACGAACGCCTGGACCGACTACCAGGCCGCGATGGCCCCCGCCAGCACTCAGGCATCAGCCCGGCCGGGTTGACGCCGCGGCCATAGCGATACTGCCCGTCAGGGTCGTACCCATGAATGGGAGGATTACTGCTGGCGCCTGGCCAACCTGTTCAGTGCCGTAGGCATATCGCTGAACATCGCCATCGAGGCCTCGAACACCCTGGCCCTGTTCGGCCTGGTCGCGGCCGGGCTGGGCGTGACCGTCTAACCGAAAGTCTGATCGAATTCCTGGGCCGCAGCGTCGAAGTGCGCCCGATCATCCACCCGCAGTTCCGCATCAGCACTGTGCTGGCCTGGAAGCGGTCGAACCGGTCGCGCCAGGTCCGCGAATTCGTGGAGGTCGCCAAGCTGGCCGGGATGCTGTTCCGGCCCTGGGTCCGCAGGAATTTCAGGAAGGTTTCCAGCACCGGGAACCGGTTCGTGCGGTCCCAGACCGCGGTGACCGGCAGCTTGTTGGTCACGTCTCGCAGCGGGCGGCGACGCCCAGGCGCGGCAGGTTGCCGACGCAACTGGAATGGATCGCGACGCCCACCTCCGCGACCACCAGCCCGAAGATGCCTTCGCTTGTTGGACGCCTTCGGCACGAAGTTCTGGAAAGAACCCCCGGCTGCGGCACTCCGGAAGCAGAATATGTCTCCTTGCCGCTGCTGTTGCCGATGTTCAACAGCGACGCCAGCCGGGGATTGCGCAGCTTTTCCAGCATCGCCGGCGCTCAGGCCCAGCCAACCGCTTCCATGCATACAAAGAAGCGGAAATTCCGTTGCTTGTATGGACGCGAGAGATGCCGCGATCCGTCCCGCGCGCCAGACCGGATGCGTTGCCGAACCCCGCCGGCCGGGCCGGCCTTGCCTGCGCCGCTTTGCCTGCATACAATCCGCAACAATTTCCCGATTGGACCGCCATGACCTCCTGGATTCCCGTGCTGGCTGCGGATGGCAAGCCGCGCTACCTGCAGATCGCCGATGCCATCGAGGCCGATGTCCGCAGCGGCGGGTTGCGGCCCGGCGACCGGCTGCCGCCGCAACGTCGGCTGGCCGAGCTGCTGGGCATCGACTTCACCACCGTCAGCCGCGCCTATGCCGAGGCGCAGACCCGCCAGCTGGTGCAAAGCCATGTCGGGCGCGGCACCTTCATCCGCGGCACGCCGGTGCCCGCCGCCCCGATCCCCGACCCCCGGCGGCAGGGTGGCGAGGATCTGTCGATGAACCGTCCGCCCGAGGTCACCGACCCGGCGCTGATCGCCCGCATGGCCGAGGGCGTGGCTGAAATCTCGGCGAACCTGCTGCCGCTTCTGCGCTATCAGCCCACCACCGGCGGCGAGCCCGACAAGCTGGCGGCGGCGACCTGGCTGGCGCGGCGCGGCATCGCCCCCGCGCCCGAGCGCATCGCCATCGCTCCGGGCGCCCATGCCGCCATGGCCGCGATCCTATCGACGCTGGCGCAGGCCGGCGACACGGTGCTGTGCGAGCGCATCACCTATCCCGGCCTGCGCGCCCTGGCCGCCCGGCTGGGATTGCGGCTGGTCGGGATCGGGCTCGACGATGCCGGGATGATCCCGGAACTGCTCGAGGTGGCGATCCGCGACCACGCGCCCAAGGCGCTGTACCTGAACCCGGTGCTGCACAATCCGACCACGCTGACCATGCCGGAATGGCGCCGCCGCGAGCTGGCGCGCATCATCGCCCGCCACGCCCTGCCGCTGATCGAGGACGACGCCTATGGTTTCGTGCCGCAGGCGCCGCCGCCGCCCTTCGCCGTGCTGGCGCCGGCGCAGACCTGGCATGTCGGCGGGCTGTCGAAATGCATCGGTGCCGGGCTGCGGCTGGCCTATGTGGTGGCGCCGGACGGCCGCGCGGCCTTCGCGCTGGCCCAGGCGCTGCGCGCCTTCTCCGGCATGGCCTCGCCCCTGGGCATGGCGCTGGCGACGCGCTGGATCGAGGACGGCACCGCCGACCGCATCCGCGATTTCGTCAACGCGGAAAGCGCGGCGCGCCAGCGCATCGCCGCAGCAGTGCTGTCGGGCTTCCAGTTCCGTGCCGACCCGCATGCCTTCAACATCTGGCTGAAGCTGCCCGAAGGCGCCGGCCGCGCCGAGCTGATGGGCCGAATGGCCGGCCGCCATATCGGGCTGATGCCGGCCGATGCCTTTACCGTGGGCGCCGCGCCCGACGAGCATCTGCGCATCTGCCTGGGCGGCTCGGTCAGCCGCGACGAATTGCAGAGCGGGCTGCTGTTCCTGGCCGACAGCCTGTCCGGCGGCGGCTGGATGGGCTAGGCGGCGCGGACCGGGACGGCGGCGCGCGCCGGCTCGAACCCGTGCATGCCCTTGACCCATTGCAGGGCGACGAACATGCCCTTGACCGGCGGCAGCAGCGCCAGCGACAGCGCGACCGCCGCAAGGCCCAGCAGCAGCGCGATCCGCGCCGGATGATCGCCCAGCAGGCTGAACATCGGCACCAGCGCGAAGCCGATCAGATGCGCGACCAGCAGGATGACGACATAGGCCGGCCCGTCGTCGGCGCGCTGCGGCGTCAGGTCCAGCCCGCAGGCGTCGCATTGCGCGGCCACTTTCAGATAGCCGCGAAACAGGTTGCCCTCGCCGCAGCGCGGGCATTTCAGGCAGGCACCCCGCCGCAGCGCCGGCTTGAGATTGCCGGGATCCTGGGCGAGCAGGGTCGATGAGGTCATGCGCGTTTCCCTTGCAACAATCGCGGGCGCGTTCGCCGCGCCCAGGCCATTACATAGGCAATTGATCGGCAAATTTAAAGATGATTGATTGCATGCAATAATGCAATCAATCAAGGCGCTTGGACCCGCTCCCAGGCGATGCCCTTCGGCCCCGGCGCCATCCGCAGCCGGCAGGACACGGACGCGCGGCAAGATCCATGCAGCACCACGCTCACGGCCGTGCCGGCAGCACCCGGCCCAGGCAGGGGCCGAAGCCGATGCGATAGCCGTCGCCCTGCGCCTCGGCGAAAAGCCCGATCTCGTCGCCGTCCTCGATGAAAAGGCGCGGCTCGCCCCTGACCATGACCGGCAGCTTGCCGCCCTCGGTCATCTCCAGCAGCGCCCCGGCCTGGTCGGGCGAGGGTCCCGAGATGGTGCCCGAGCCCAGGAGGTCGCCGACCCGCATCGGGCAGCCGGAGCTGGTGTGATGCGCCAGTTGCTGGGCGCTGGAGTAATACATGACATTGTAATTGGTGCGCGCCATGACCTGCCCGTTCATGGTCCAGCCGACCGCCAGGTCGTAGAGCCCGGGCCGTTCCTCGGCCAGATAGGGCAGCAGCGGATTCAGCCGCGCGGCGCCGGGCGAACGGAAGGGCTCCAGCGCGGCCTGGGTCACCACCCAGGCACCGATGGTGGTTCCCAGCGCCTTGGACTGGAACGGACCCAGCGGCTGGTATTCCCAGGCCTGCACGTCGCGCGCCGACCAGTCGTTCAGCAGCACATAGCCGAAGATCATCGACTCGGCCTGCTCCACCCCGACCCGCTCGCCCATCCGGCTGTCGGCACCGACCACGGCGCCCAGCTCCAGTTCCAGGTCCAGCCGGCGGCAGGGCACCCATTCCGGGCCGGCCTCGCCCTTCACCTGGCCCATGGGCCGGCGGATCGGCGTGCCCGAGACCACGACCGACGAGGCCCGGCCGTTATAGCCGATGGGCATATGCGTCCATTGCGGCGGCAGCGCATGCGCGGGGCCGCGAAACAGCATGCCGAGGTTGAAGGCATGGTGCCGCGAGGCATAGAAATCGGTGTATTCCGTGACCCGGATCGGCAGGTGCAGCGTCGCATCCGCCATGGCGACCAGCGGCAGATCGCCCGCGGCGCCCTCGGCCAGCAATTCGGTCAGCCGCGCCCGCACCGCGCCCCAGCGCGCGCGTCCCAGGGCCATGAAGCCGTTCAATTGCGGCTGCGCGAACGTGCCGCCGGCATCGATCAGACCCTGCGCCTCGCAAGCCGCCAGATCCAGGATCAGGTCGCCGATGGCCACCCCGCAGCGCGGCGCCTCGCCCGGGCGCGAGAACACGCCATAGGGCAGGTTGTTCAGGGGGAAGCTGCAATCCGGCTGGTTGGCGCTTTCGACTCTCGACCGCAGCAGGGCCATGCGCAGCCTCCTTCTTTCTTGGGAAAATATCCTCGGGGGGAGCGCCTGCCTGCCCCCATCGAGGGGGCGGGCAGGCGCCGGGGGGCAGACAGCCCCCCGCCTTGGGCCTCACTTCACGCCCGGCGTGCCGTCGAACTTCTTCTCGAGCCGGCCCCAGACCTCGATATATTCCTGCTGCATCGGCGCCTCGCGGGCGGCGAATTCGGTCAGGTGCTGGGGAAAGCGGGTCTCGAACATGAAGGACATGGTGTTGTCCAGCTTTTCGGGCTTCAATGCGCTGGCCGAGGCATGCTCGAAGGCGTCGCGGTCCGGGCCATGCGGCAGCATGCAGTTGTGCAGGCTGATGCCGCCCGGCGCGAAGCCCTGCGGCTTGGCGTCGTAGACGCCGTAGATATTGCCCATCAGCTCGGACATGATGTTCTTGTGATACCAAGGCGGGCGGAAGCTGTGCTCGGCCACCAGCCAGCGTTCGCGGAACAGCACGAAGTCGATATTCGCCGTGCCCTCCTGCCCCGAGGGCGCGGTCAGCACGGTAAAGATCGACGGGTCGGGGTGGTCGAACAGGATCGCGCCGACCGGGGAATAGGTCCGCAGGTCGTATTTATAGGCGCAGTAATTGCCGTGCCAGGCCACCACGTCCAGCGGCGAGTGCTCGATCCAGGTCTCGTGGAACTGGCCGCACCACTTGATGACCACGCGCGAGCGGGTCTCGCGATCCTCGAAGGCCGCGACCGGGCATTTGAAGTCGCGCGGATTGGCCAGGCAATTGGCGCCGATCGGGCCGCGGCCGGGCAGGTCGAATTTCTGGCCGTAATTCTCGCAGACGAAGCCGCGGCAGGGGCCGTCCAGCACCTCGACGCGGTAGACGAGGCCGCGGGGCAGGATGGCGATTTCCCGCGGCTCGAGGTCGATCACGCCGAGTTCGGTGCAGAAGCGCAGCCGGCCTTCCTGCGGCACCACCAAGAGCTCGCTGTCGGCCGAGAAGAAATATTCGTCCTGCATGGATTGCGTGACCAGGTAGACATGGCTGGCCATGCCGACCTGGATGTTCACGTCGCCGGCGGTGGTCATGGTGCGCATCCCGGTGATCCAGGTCAGCGCCTGCTTGGGCAGCGGGATCGGATCCCAGCGATATTGCCCCAGGCTGACGATGTCGTCGCGGACGTTCGGCGCGGTCTTCCAATAGGGCAGGGCGATCGGCGCGAAGCGGCCGGTGTGATGCACCGAGGGCCGGATGCGATAGCACCAGGTGCGCTCGTTCTGGCCGCGCGGCGCGGTGAAGGCGGTGCCGGACAGCTGCTCGGCATAAAGCCCGTAGTTGCATTTCTGCGGGCTGTTCTGGCCTTGCGGCAGGGCGCCGGGCAGGGCCTCGGTCTCGAAATCATTGCCGAAGCCGGGCATGTAGCCCGCGACTGTGCCGGTGGTGGCGGCGGCGCGGATCATGCCGGCGGGCAGGGCGTGCTGGGACATGCGGCCTCCTCCCCGGGATTCATTGCCGATGCAACGAAAATACCGTTGCACTGGCAACGATGTCAACGGGCTTGTTGCGGCAGCAACGGTTTTCTGCTGATCTGCCGCCGACAGGAGGAATGATGAGCTTTGATCTGGATGGATTCCTGCCCTATCGGCTGGCGGTCGCGGCGGCGCAGGTCAGCCGCCGCTTTGCCGCGCTGTACGAGGCCGAGGCCGGGCTGAGCATCCCGGAATGGCGGGTGCTGGCGCATCTGGGCAAGTCCGGCCCGGTCAGCGTGCGCGATATCACGCAGCGGGTGAACCTTGACAAGTCGGTGGTCAGCCGGGCGGCGACGCGGCTGGAACAGGCGGGCCATCTGCGCAAATCCGGCCATGACAGCGACCAGCGGCTGGTGGTGCTGGAGCTGACCGAGGACGGCCGGGCGCTGATGGCGCGGCTGGGCCGCATCGCCGATGCGTTCCAGGCCGAGCTGCTGTCCGAGTTGGGCGAGGATGCGGCGCCGCTGCTGCGGGCGCTGGATCGGCTGGACCGCTAGCTTGCGGATTCCTGGCCCGATGCCGCGGCCGCTTTCCAGCGCGGCGCAATCGTAGGCGTTGAGGACCGGGCCGGTGCGGGCGAAACAGCATCCAGGCTTCGGGGGTGATGCCATGGTCGCAACCGCAGGCAGGAGCGCGTGATCAGCCCCTTGGCTTCCAGCCGCTCGGGTCGATGCGGCGGAATCCCGTGCCGACTCCGGCGTAGAAACCGGGATCGCCCAGCAATTCGGGCCGGTCTTGAGAAGGCGGTGTCGCCAGCCGGGCGCGGACAACAACCTGCGCAGTGGGCGGTTCGATTACCGACCTCCGCAAGCCTGCAGGGCGGCGACGCGGCGGCCGTCGATCCGCTTTTGCGGCGTGGATCAGGTGATGACGGCGGCGGACGACAACCCGGCCGGGCTGGGCGGGACAGTCGATCTGGCGGCGGTGGGCGGATGGCTGCAACCCGGTCAGGGCTGAATCGGCAGGCACAGTGCGGGCCAGCCGAACGCGCCCGTCTGCGGGAAGCAGTCCGGGCTTGGCCTGTTCGTCTGAAAGACTGCTCCACCGTCGGAGGGCAGGCTGCCGCGACCCCTAACCCTTGCGCGTCGCGGCGATCAGGTCGTGGAAGCGGTCGCCCTGGACGATGACATGGTCGCGCAGGGCGGTGGCGGCGGCCTCGGCATCGCCGCCGCGGATATGCGCGACCACCGCGTCATGCTCGGCGAACGAACGCGCCATGCGGTTCCGGACCTTCAGCTGCATGCGCCGATAGGGTTGCAGCATGGCATGCAGCCGCGACGCCTCGCGCTCGAGGAAGGCGTTGTGGGTCGCGCGATAGATGCAATGGTGGAAATCCGAGTTGCGGGCGTAATAGGCCTCGACCTCGCCGGCCTCGGCATGGCGGCGGCAATCCTGGTGGACCTGTTCCAGCGCGGCCAGCTCGGCCTCGGTGATGCGGCGGGCGGCCAGGCGGCCGCAGGTCGCCTCGACCTCGGCCATGACCTCGAAGCGCTCGGCCAGCTCGCTCGGCGTCCATTCGGTGACGAAGGTGCCGCGCTTGGGCACCACGCGCACCAGGCCCGAGGCCTCGAGCTGGTGCAGCGCCTCGCGGATCGGGGTGCGCGAGACGTCGAATTCGCGCTCCAGCGCCTCGGGGTCGAGCCGTGCGCCGGGCAGGTAGACGCCTTCGACGATGGCATTCTCCAGCGCGTTGCGGATGCGGAGCGTGTTCGGAATCGCGGCCATGGTCCCCCCTTGCCCCAAGAATAGGCATCCGGCAAAGATTTATCCATGGCCAAGTCTGTTATATACAACAACCCAAGGCCGGATGTATAACACCGGGAAGGGATTCGCGGGCTTGGGAGGGCTCGCGCACCCCGGAGGGTGCAAGGAGGAGGAGCCGCGCATGACCCCCTATCTGATTTCGATCTATGCCCTGGTCGCCATGTTCGTCGTCGCGACGATCTGGCCGATCAATATGGGCGTGCTGGCCTTTGTCGGCGCCTTCCTGGTCGGCACGCTGATGGCCGGCCAGACCACCAAGGACATCATCGCGGGCTTTCCGGGCGGGTTGTTCCTGACGCTGGTGGGCATCACCTGGCTGTTCGCGCTGGCGCAGAACAACGGCACCATCGACTGGCTGGTGCGCATGGCGGTGCGCGCGGTCAAAGGGCGCATCGCGGCGATTCCGTGGATCATGTTCGGCATTTCGGCCGTGCTGACGGCGGTGGGGGCGGTCAGCCCCGGCGCCGTCGCCATTGTCGCGCCCATCGCGCTGGGTTTCGCCTTTCGCTATCAGATCTCGCCGCTGCTGATGGGCCTGATGGTGGTGCATGGCGCCCAGGCCGGGGGCTTTTCGCCGATCAGCATCTATGGCGGCATCACCAATGGCGTGGTGCAGAAGGCCGGCCTGCCGCTGTCCGAAATGACCACCTTTGCCGCCAGCTTCCTGGTCAATGCGGCGGTGGCGCTGATCCTTTTCGCGGTCCTGGGCGGGCGCAAGCTGATGGCGGCGCGCGATAGCGTCGAGCCGGTCACCGTGCCGCATGTCGAGATCGCCCGCCCCGCCACCGGTCCGCAGATCTTTGGCGACAGCGAGGCCGAGGCGCTGAGCCGGCGCATCGGCGCGGAAGGCGGCGGCACGTCGAACCGGCTGGTCGCCGAAGCCGAGGAAGGCAACCAGCCCGACGGCACCCCCTATCAGATCGCCACGCTGGCCGGGCTGGTGGCGTTGGCGGTGCTGGTCCTGGCCTTCAACCTCGACATCGGCTTCGTCGCGCTGACCATCGGCCTTGCGCTGGCGCTTTGGGCGCCGACGATGCAGAAACGCGCCATGGCCCAGGTCGCCTGGCCGGAAATCATGCTGATCACCGGGGTTTCGACCTATGTCGCGGTGCTGGAACACATGGGCACCATCGACTATGTCGGCGAAAGCGTGGCGGGCATGGCCTCGCCCATGCTGGCGGCCCTGATGCTGTTCTTCATCGGCGCGGTGGTCTCGGCCTTTGCCTCGTCCACGGCGGTGCTCGGCTCGCTGATCCCGCTGGCCGTGCCGTTCCTGCAGGCGGGCACCGGCGTCGGCGCCATCGGCTTCATCGCCGGCATGGCGGTCGCCTCGACCATCGTCGACGTCAGCCCGTTCTCGACCAATGGCGCGCTGGTGCTGGCCAATGCGCGCGGCGTCGACCGGCAGGCGTTCTTCCGCCAGCTGCTGGGCTATGGCGCCCTTGTCACCGTGCTTGCGCCGGTGGTGCTTTGGATGATCTTTGTCCTGCTGCCGGGCTGATCCCGGCGGCCCTGTCGAACGGAGGCCCGTGACATGACACCCTCGACCCGCCGCGCCCCGCCGCGTCCCGCCTTTCTTTCCGAGCTGTTCGAGTCGCTGACCGACCGCACCCGGCGGCTGCTGGGCCGGCGCGACGGCGGGGCGGTGCCGGAAGCGCCCGAGCTTTCCGAACTGGCCGAGGCGCTGTTGTCGCGGCGCGGCGAGGCTTCGGGCGTGGCGCTGGCGCAGGGGCTGCTCGACGCCTTCCAGCGCGCCGATCCGGCCGAGCGGCTGGCCTTCCTGGTCACCCTGGCCGAGCGCTTCGGCCCCGATGCCGAGGCCGTGGCCCGGGCGCTCGACACCCTGCAACGCGATCCCGCGGCCGTCGAGGCGCTGCATATCGCCAGCGAGCCCCGGCGGCAGGAGCTGCTGCGGCGGCTGAACCTCGCCCCCGGCGGCACGGCGGCACTGGTGCGGATGCGCGAGGAATTGCTGCGCCATCTCAAGGATACGCCCGCCCTGCGCCGGGTTGATGCGGATTTCGCGCATCTCTTCGCCAGTTGGTTCAACCGCGGCTTCCTGGGCCTGCGCCACATCGACTGGGACACGCCGGCGAGCATCCTGGAAAAGATCATCCGCTACGAGGCGGTGCATGCGATCCGGAACTGGGACGACCTGAGGAACCGCCTGCAGCCGACCGACCGGCGCTGCTACGGCTTCTTTCACCCGCAACTGGTCGACGAGCCGCTGATCTTCGTCGAGGTGGCGCTGACGCGCGAGATCCCCGGCCATGTCGCGGGGCTGCTGGACCTGGACCGCAAGCCCATCGCCGCAGAGCGCGCGGATACGGCGGTGTTCTATTCCATCTCGAACACCCAGCGCGGGCTCGCGGGGGTCAGCTTCGGCAATTTCCTGATCAAGCAGGTGGTCGAGGAGTTGAAGGCCGAGCTGCCCGGCATCCGGACCTTCGTCACCCTGTCGCCGGTGCCGGGCTTTGCCGGCTGGCTGGCGGAACAGCGCGCCGACCCGAATTCCGAACTGATCGACGCCGACCAGCGGCTGGCCTTCGCGGTGCTGGACCGGCCCGACTGGCACCTGGACCCGGCGGTGGCCGAGGCGCTGCGCGCGCCGCTGCTGGCCGCCGCCGCCAGCTATTTCCTGGCCGCCCGCGATGGTCGCGGCCGGGTGATCGACCCGGTCGCCCGCTTCCATCTCGGCAATGGCGCCCGGCTGGAGCGGCTGAACCATCTGGGCGACGTCTCGCAGAACGGGCTGCGGCAATCGCACGGGCTGATGGTGAACTATCTCTATGACCTCGAGCGCATCGAGGCCAATCACGAGGGCTATGCCGAGCGCGGCGACGTCGCCGCCTCGGCCGCGGTCGGCCGCGCCCTTGTCCAACCGAACGCCTGAAAGGACCGGCGCATGAGCGAGAACCTTTTCGACATCCTGGAGCGCGGCATCGCCGACCCCGAGGCCACCGCGATCGAAACCCCGGCGGGCGAGCGCCTCCGCTACGCCGACCTGGTCGCCCGCACCGGGCGGATGGCCAATGCGCTGGTGTCGCTGGGTGTGGCGCCCGGCGACCGCGTCGCCGCGCAGGTGGAGAAATCGGTCGAGGCGATCGTGCTCTACCTCGCCACCGTACGCGCGGGCGGCGTGTTCCTGCCGCTGAACACCGGCTACACCCCGGCCGAGATCGACTATTTCGTCGGCGATGCGCGCCCGCGCGTCTTCGCCTGCGATCCGGCGCGCGCCGATGCGCTGGCCTCCATCGCCGAAGCGGCGGGCGCCCGGCTGATGACGCTGGACGGCGACGGGCGCGGCGCGCTCGCCGATGCGGCGGATGCCGCCGCGCCGGCATTCGCCACCGTGCCGCGCCAGGCGGACGACCTTGCGGCGCTGCTCTATACCTCGGGGACGACGGGGCGGTCGAAGGGGGCGATGCTGACGCATGACAACCTGGTCTCGAATACTCTGGCGCTGCGCATGGCCTGGCACTATTCGGCCGAGGATGTGCTGATCCACGCGCTGCCGATCTTTCACACGCATGGACTGTTCGTCGCGACCAATGTGACGTTGTTCTCGGGAGCCTCGATGATCTTCCTGCCCCGCTTCGACGTGGACCGCATCTTCCAGGCGATGACCCGCGCCACCGTGCTGATGGGCGTGCCGACCTTTTACGTGCGGCTGCTGCAGGACGACAGGCTGACGGCCGAGAATACCAAGGGGATGCGGTTGTTCATCTCGGGCTCGGCGCCGCTTCTGGCCGAGACGCATCGCGAATGGCAGGCCCGGACCGGCCACGCGATCCTGGAACGCTATGGCATGACGGAAACCAACATGAATGCCTCGAATCCCTATGACGGCGAGCGCATCGCCGGCACCGTCGGATTGCCGCTTCCGGGGGTCGAGATCATCGTCACCGATCCCGAGACCGGCACCGAGCTACCGCGGGACGAGATCGGCATGATCGAAGTGCGCGGCCCGAACGTGTTTTCGGGCTACTGGCAGATGCCGGAAAAGACCGCGGCGGAACTGCGCGCAAACGGCTTCTTCATCACCGGCGACCTGGGCAAGATCGACCAGCGCGGCTATATCCACATCGTCGGGCGCGGCAAGGATCTGATCATCACCGGCGGCTACAACGTCTATCCAAAGGAGATCGAGGCCGAGCTCGACGCCCTGCCAGGGGTGACCGAAAGCGCGGTGATCGGCCTGCCGCACCGCGATTTCGGCGAAGGCGTCACCGCAGTTCTGGTCGGCCCCGCGCCACCCGCGGAGCCCGAGGTATTGGCGGCGCTGGAAGGCCGGCTCGCGCGATTCAAGCTGCCCAAGCGCGTTGTCGTCGTCGATGAACTGCCGCGCAACACCATGGGCAAGGTCCAGAAGAACCTGCTGCGCGAGAGGTTCAAGGATCTTTACGAATAAGGGGCGATTCCGCCGAGGCGACGACAGGCTTTGACGCTGCTTTCGGGCGGCGTCACTCCTGTCCTATCTCCGGCGCCCCTCTGCCGCCCCCTTCTGCCTTTCTGTCCCTGCAATCCCCGATTGCCTTGCAGCTTCGAAGTAATCGATCTGCTGCAGATCCCGAGTATCCCTTGGGCTCCAGATGCCTTGGATCATCCCCTCAGCAATGTAAGGGCATTTGCATGGCTCGATGCGGTGGAGGACGCCTGGATCTGGTTGCGCAAAAGATACCTTCGAACAAGCGAATCCACAGAGGTGGACGACTCGAACTGAGCTGCTGAGTCGGATCCTGTGAACTGCTCCGTCTTCGACTTGATCTCGGAAAGCTGTCGGTCGATGGGAAGCGCGGAGAAACTGCTGCCAAGACCATAGGCGACTTGAAATATCTGGCGCAAAGACTTGGAGCCGAGAATCTGGTACCATTTCGCATTATCGCTGGTTTCCGAGGATGCAAGGCTCGGCAGTTCTCGCTGGGCGTTCAACGCCAGTTCGATTTCCGGATAGCGCTCGCCAATGTTTTTCTCGAAAGAGCGCTCGTCATACTTTGTGATGATCGCGGCGGCGTCGACTGTTCCGGACGAAGCGGAACCGCTCAACTTCATTTCTTGATTCATCTTTAGGTAGCGTTTGTCAGCCAGCCTGTTGACCAAGCTCGTTTCGTCATTCGGATCTGCTTCAAGAACCTTCTTGATGAAAAAGCGGTTATTTATGTCAGCATCCAGGCCGAATGCACGCAGCGTCACGGTAAGAAGCTTGTAGTTTCCGACAAGCTCATCCGCACTGCTGATGCCAGAGATGTTTTTCGTGAAATATTCCTTGACCGATTTCTCGGAGACAGTTTGCGAGAAAACCTCTTTCTGACGCGCCATGCTGCGCTCGAGTATCTTCCAGCCGACGTAGCCGCCAGACCCGACCTGGACATTGTATGTCATGACTTATACACCGCCAAGAGACGCTTCTCGCGCGAGAGTAGTGCCCGTATGTGCTTGAGCGTGCGATAGTAATCCTGCTCCGCCGTAGCCTCGGTCGCCATGGCGAGGACAGATCTGCTGTCCGAATCGGTAAAGACATGCGAGAGCTGCTCAATGCCCAGCAGCAGTTGTCGATGGCCTTCGTCCCGATCGGCATCACCGCTGAGGATGAGCTGACAGATGTAGCACAGGCGTGAGACGGGCGAGTTCACCTGGTCCGGGTGGATTGCATCCTTGAGGCGCAGGACATTCGCATTGGGAGTGCGAATGGAGATCTTTGCCCGCTTTTCGCCGTTCTCGATAACGGCGCCATTGATCAAGACGCGCTCGTTCGGCGCGAGTTTCAGGATGAGCCCGGTCACGGCTGAACCTCGCCGCGCAGGCCTTTCATGATCTTCAGATTGATTTCGATCAGCGGCTCAGCCGACGCATTTTCCGAGAGCACTTTCTGACCACGTTTGATGCAAAATATTGCCAGAGAGAGCAGCCCTGCCTTGACCTGCTCCGGCAGGGCATTGGCGGGCTGAGCCAGATCGGCGGCCAAGACGGTCCAGAGCTGATTGTTCGCATATGCTGCCTGGATCATCGCGCGACGCTCACCGGTGTCGATTGCCTGTTGCAACTGTCGGGTGATACGCGAAAATGCCAGGTATTCCTGGTCGCGCTCCGTGCGGATGTGCTGCGATCCGAATTTTGCAGATTGATTCTTCAGCGAGGCGAAAGTCACGTCGGAAACCCCATTCTAGGCTTTTGGCAGGTCAAGGGGCGCCCGGAAGGGCGCCCCTTTTCAAGTTCAGCGGAACAGCGACAGGATGGTCTGCGGCGCCTGGTTGGCGATCGACAGGGCCTGCACACCCAGCTGCTGCTGGGTCTGAAGCGCCTGCAGACGCGCCGAGGCTTCTTCCATGTCGGCGTCGACCAGAGCGCCCGAACCAGCCGCCAAGTTATCGGCCAGCTTCGAGACGAAGCTCGACTGATCGTTGATCCGCTTGGCGGCGGTACCCAGAGCCGTCGCACCCGTGTTTGCGATATCGAGCAAAGCCTCGATCTCGCCCAACGCGGTAGCCGCGGTGGCGCTGTCGGTGATCGTCGTGATGGTCGCACCGACAATGTCGGCTTCGAAGTCGACGGAGGCCACGGTGATCGAGACGGCGGTCGTCGCAACGGTACCCGAGGTCCGGTCCACCGAGGCGAGAACCGAGAAATCAGTCTCACCCGGCAGCGGGTTGGTCTTCAGCAGGTTCACACCGTTGAGCTGGCTGGCGTTCACGATGGCAGTGATCTGGTCCTTCTTCGCTACGATCTGGCTGTTCATCGTCGCGAATTTGCTCGCGTCGCTGCCAGCGCCAGAGGCGAGAGCCCGCATTTCATTCAGAAGCTCCTCGACCTGTTCCGCACCGTCGCGACCAGTCGTGACGACGGCTTCGGCCAGGTTCAGGTTGCTCTGAATGGTTTTGAAGACGCTCTGGTCGCTTTCCATCACTTTCGAGATCGACCAGACGGCAGCGTTGTCTTGCGCATTGGCAACCGTCTTGCCGGTCGAGATCTCATTCTGGGTCTTGGCCAGATTCGAGTTGATGCTCTTCAGGGTCTGAAGGGCCACCATCGCGCTGTTGTTGGTCAGAATGCTGGACATTTTTATCTCCGTTCATTGGGCTGTTTCACCCATGTTTACAAGGTTCGGCCTTCTGACCTGCGGGACGGGCCCGGTGATCTGCATCACGCTGTCCGGTGTATCCGTCGAGAATGAATAAATCCTGAATTCCGCCATCGTTTCAATTCGAATGTCGGAAAAAGTTTATTCAAAACCTTTTCTCGCGGGGCGGCGCAACCTCGCTGCCAATTCGCCGGCCTTCGCGATCATAGGTATCCAGCTTGCGCGACAGGGCCGAGATCTCGGCGAACTGACGTTGGGCGGCCGCAACCCCCTCGCGTGCCGCCTCGGCCAATGTCCGAACGGCAAGCAGAACCTGCGAACAGGCATTCACGCTGTCCTTGCGGACCTGTCCGGCCAACAGAGATTTTTCGAATTCCATCATCTTTTCAAGGGCTATGCCCGGTTCCGACGCGATCAGATGCCGCTTTGCCTGTTCAAGAAAGGTCAGTGCCTCGGTCATTTCCCGCCTCCATTACCGGGGATGAGCTTCAGGTCGATCCTTTCGCTGATCGCCTGCGCATAAGCGTCATTCAGCATGCTCGCGAATTGCGATTCGCCTATGCCGCCGCCGAACTCGCCGCTGGCTTCGCGTGGGCCGGCGTATTTCAACATTTCCGAGAGGAACGCTTGCTCCAGGCCATCCGCCATGCCGCGCGCGTTTTTCAGCGGTGGCTGGCTGATCCTGGCTATAGGGCTGACATCCAAGAAAGCCTCCTGATGAATAAAAGTTTCGACAGCTGAGACTTTACGAGTGATCGGTAAATATTTGGTAATCACCCTGTGCCAATGTCGTGCAAGTCGGTTCGGCTGCGAAAGGGTTGTCTGCGGATGGAAATCATGAGCTTGCAAGGCGGCGCGCCGGCTCCGGGGCAGGCGCCGGTCGTGACCGAGCGCAGCAAAGGTTCGGGCGCTTCCGCGTTTGCGGCGCTTTTCGAGGCATCGGCTGTCACGGCCGAGGAAGATGTCGCGCCTGAGGAGAACGGCGAAGATATTGATGAAGCGCAAGATCCGGAAGGCCAGGTGGAACGCGACGCGATCCCCGAAGCACCGCTCCTTGTCTCACCTTCGCTCGATGCGGCGCTTCTTCCCACGGAAGAAGAGACACAGGGCATCACGTTTACGGTTGAACGCGAAGCCCCTCCTGTCGTTACCGGCGGCGGGACGGATGTCGTGCTGCCAAACACGCCTTTGGGCGCGGCTGGTCAGGAAGGGTCGGCGCCCGGTTCACTGGCCACGACCGCCGTTGCCCAGAGCAGCCCAGGCGAATCGGCTGACGCCGAAGACCCGTCGCCCGCACCGACAGCGACAGTCCGTGAGAGCACGCCGAATCAGTCCGTGTCGGTATCATATGCTGACTCGGCGCCACCGCGTGGCGTGAGCCCAGCCGTGGATGCCAGGGCGCCGCAGCCGGAAAAGCCGGCAGCGAATCAAGCTGACGATAAGCCTGACAAGACGGCGTCATTCGACTTGCCGGACCAGACCGCCGTGGCGATTTCCGTGCATGAGGGCAAGGCCGCAACCGCACCGCCGGAAGCCCACGGGAGCATGCGCGCGCAGACTCTCACCGAGCCGCGGCATGTATTGCGGCAACTGGGCGAAAAACTTTCCGAAGGCGCGGAGGGCGTGGTCGAGATCGCGCTTTCTCCCGAGGAGCTGGGCAAGGTTCGGCTGGTGATCGCACCCGGCGAAAAGCCCGCCGTGACCGTCTTTGCCGATCGACCCGAGACCTTTGATCTCTTGCGCCGCAACGCCGAGACGCTGGACAGGGAACTGCGCAATGCCGGCATTTTCGGAGCGGACATCTCGTTCTCGGGCGGGAACGAAGGGCGTGATCGCAGCAATAATTCCGTGCGCGAACTGCGCGGCTCCGGTCAGCGCGACCTAAACAACAGTCTCGCCGAGCACGTTGTGCCGGCAAGACCTCGGCCGACCGTGGATCGGCGAATCGACATCAGAATCTAGGATCAGCAGATGGCAAGCATATCGGCGGCAACAGGCGTGGGTTACTCCAGCAGCCAGAACAGCACGGGCACCGCGTCCGAAAGCAGCGGGACGAACAGCGAGTTCGAAACCTTCCTCAAGATGCTGACGACCCAGATCAAGAACCAGGATCCGCTCAACCCGATGGAGGGAACGGAATTCGCGGTGCAACTGGCAACCTTCTCGGGGGTCGAGCAACAGGTTCAGACCAATCAGTTGCTCAGTCAGCTGCTCGAGGGGAGTAGCGGCGGCGCCCTGGGCCAGTTGTCCGGCTGGATCGGACGCGAGGTCCGCACCAGCGCGCCGGTCTGGTTCGACCAATCTCCGATGACGTTGCAAATCGAGAGCGTGGCGGATGCGGACAAGATTGAGCTTGTCACCGTGGATGCGCAGGGGAATGAAGTTCTGCGTGAAAGCATCGGCACCGGCTCGGGCGAGGTCGATTGGCAAGGCAAGCGCACCAATGGCGATCTTTTGCCCGAAG
Organism: Paracoccus sp. DMF; assembly: GCF_004407025.1. NCBI lineage: Bacteria > Pseudomonadati > Pseudomonadota > Alphaproteobacteria > Rhodobacterales > Paracoccaceae > Paracoccus > Paracoccus sp. DMF. The sequence goes on along the minus strand of NZ_SOKV02000003.1, from coordinate 358 downwards.
GATTGTACAGCTTCCGCATCGAAGGCTCGAAAGATGGCACGATCCTCGAAACCAAAGAAGTCGAGGCCTACACCCGCGTGACAGGCGCCGAGATGACGACGGACGGAGCAAGGCTGGTGCTTGCGGGCGGCGGCTCGGCCATGCTCGACGAAGTAACGGCATTGCGAGAATGAGAAGCGGGCCGGGAGCCGCGCCATGAGGCAGAAAAGGTCAGCATTTCACCGCCCTCGTCTCCGCGATTGTCTGTTCGAGGGGGTTCAGACAAGGTGGAACAATGAGGCCTTGACGTTCCCCCAAGCTGGGTTGACAATGGATAGTGACCTGCCCCCCCCCCGAATTTCCCTCGCCGTGATGTAGA